>JACQXX010000019.1 GCA_016208495.1 Acidobacteriota bacterium
TTTCCCTGACAAAAGCTCAGACCCCATTGAAGTCTTTGGATTTCTTTTTCGTGTTTTTCGTGTATTTCGTGGTTGCCTGTTCTGAAATTGGATCTCTCCGGGTGACTTTCGATAAAAACGGGAAGTTGTATTTTTACAGTCTCTTAGCTGGAACAAAGCTCGTGTTTGTGGGTGAGGACAAATTTCAGAAGGGGATTGGGACCATGAAGGTTGAGCTTCTGGCAAATGTGAGCCCGATGATTGTCAACGGTACGAGGACTAATAAACAACAAATCGGCAATTTCCTTTGAGGTTTTGTCTTCGGCAATCAGCCGCAGCACCCGTCGCTCAGTGGGTGTCAGATCTTGAATCGTTGGTTTGTGCTCCTGGGGCGAGTCCGCAGGACGGCTCCGGTTGACCAGGAACGGAGACAACGCAGAACTAATGAAGATCTGTCCACTGGCGACCACTTTGATACTATTGATGATATCGGTCACAGCACTGTCTTTAAGCAAATACCCATGGATACCCAGATCAAGGGCCCCATTGAAGAGCGCTTCGTCAGAGTGCATGGTCAGAAAAATAATCTTGGGTACAGAAGGCAAGGTTTGAACTTCGCAGACCACGTCAAAACCGTTTTTGTCCGGCATATCAATGTCAAGCACCGCCACATCAGGTTGAGTCGTGCGGATGATGGAAACAGCTTCCGTCCCGCCAGAGGCTTCTCCAACAACTTTGAGTGTTGGGTCAGAAGAAATTACCATGTGAAGCCCGCGACGAAAAACGGGATGGTCATCAGCAATGACAATGCGAATTTCTGGCGACATAACTTTTGTCCTGACAGAGCGAGGAATGAATGAGTAGGTGCTGATTATGAATGATGCGTGGGAGAAGATCAAAGGGGATAGAGTTTCAAGCACCAGCCCCCCTCTTCAGAGATTCCCGACGAAATCGAATGGTCACGCTTGTCCCCTGACTTGGAACTGAATGCAAAGTCAGTTCACCACCAAGCATTTGCACTCGCTCAACCAGACCAGTCAACCCAAATCCAGAAGAACGATTGACTCTGGAGCCGACTTCAAACCCGCATCCGTCATCAGTGATGGCAAGGCACAAGTCATCACTCTCAAATTTGATCAACACGGTGGCTGAACTCGCACGAGAATGTTTGACTATGTTATTGAGGCACTCCTGTACAATCCGATAGAAGATGATTTCCTGACCGGTGGGGAACCAGCCGTTCACGTCGTCCAGTTCGCTAGTTATGTAAATTCCAGAGGACTGCGCAATCTGCTTGATCAAAAACTTGAGTGTTTTGGTTAAACCAATTTTATCGAGCTGATGAGGGCGCAGGTCATAGACAATCTGACGAACTTCATTGATGGCGGTGGTGGCGGCTCCTGAAATCTCGTTGAGTTGATCCCGATTGGGGACATCGGTCGGTGAAAGCGCCAGTCCCAAAACTGCCCAGTTCTTGATCACCAGCAAATGTTGTCCCAGACTGTCGTGCATTTCAGCCGCAATCCGCTTGCGCTCGGCTTCTTGAGATTCGATCAACTGTCGAGAGAACGCAATCTGGGCCTCCTGCTGCTTTTTTAATTTGACAACCCGGGCCCTGAAGAACAGCAAAGCCATTCCGGTGACACTCAGACCACACAGCAACCAAAACCATCCTTTTCGCCAGAACGGTGCCAGAACCCGGATTTGGATCCGGTCGCCTTCCAGATTCCAGGTGCCGTCACTGTTGGCGGCAATCACCCGAAAGGTATAGGTCCCCGGTGGGATGTAGGTGTAATAGGCTGTGCGTCGGGTGCCGGCGTCCACCCAATCTTCGTCCTTCCCTTCCAGCCTGTATTTGAACTTGACCTGTTCAGACTTGATAAAACTGAGCCCGGTGTAGCTGATTTCCAGGTCATCCTGCCCTGGCACAATGGTGATTCCGTTTTGAAAAGCCACAGTTTCCCGTTCCAGAACAACCGATTCAATCAGCACCGGCGGCGGCAACGGGTTACTGACAACGGATTCTGGATCAACGACGGCCACGCCATCCTGGGTCGGAAACCATAATTTGCCATCATTTGTCTTGGTCCCAGCAGGCTGTGTCCCACCATTGCACTCGGTATTGCGCATTCCATCCTGCCGGTTATAGGCAACGCAATCAATTCCTGTCACACGACCTTCGGCAAAGTCGTTAAGTTGCTGGCGACTGAGGCGGTAAATCCCCCGGTTGCAACTGATCCAAAACCACCCTCGATGGTCTTCGAGAATACAAAACACACCGGAGTCACACAGTCCATGCTCAACCCGGTAATTAAAAAATTGCCCGTGCCGCAAGCGACTCAAGCCGCTGTCATAGGTTCCAATCCAGAGCGTACCATCGCTGTCTTCATACAGAGCGCGCACGCGATTGCTGACGAGCCCGTTGGTTTCAGTATATGACTCAAATTTTCCATTCGTCAGGCGCGCCAATCCGCCATACGTTCCAATCCACAATGTACCGGCACGGTCTTTGTGAATGACCTTGATATCATTGCTGGGAAGCCCATCTTTCGTCGTGTACTGGGCAATTAACCGCTCTCCCTGGAATTGTAATAATCCTTTATTGGTGCCAACCCAGATTTTTCCAGAATGGTCGGAATAGATGGCTGCCGGGGTACAAAAAGGTGGGAGATCGGTCACCAATCTGAACTGGCCGTTGACCCAATGAAACAAATGGTCAATCGCCCCAACCCACAACGATTGGCTGTCGTCTTCCCACAAAGCAGTGATTGGACTTTCATATTCACCCACTTCAATCGGAAAATCCGTGAATTTTGTGCCTCGAATCTGGGCCAACCCGCGATTTGAGCCAATGTAGATATCACCGGTGCGGGTTTGGAAAATCGGATAGACTTCACGGTACCTGCCCCCACCCTCAGGAGGGAAAGGCTTGACGACCTGATGTCGCAACCGATTTAAGCCCCGATTGGTGGTCAGCCAAATGGTACCTTCTCGATCCTTAAACACTGACAAAATTCGATCACTGGAAAGTCCGACCTCCATCCCCCAGGCGGTAAAATGATTATTTTTATACCGCATGAGCCCAACCCCTGAAAAATCGCTGTTGCCGGTGGCAAACCAGAGGCTGCCGTCGGGTTCTTCCCAAAACGAATGAAAAAGCGTGCGAGAGGGAATACCATCATCCTCGCCATGGAAACTCACGGCGCCATCGCGCAGGCAGTACAAACCTGACAGGTCGCCCAGCCATAAATTCCCGTGCTGATCTTCATATACATTGTCGTAATCCTGTATGTTGGGAAGTTGGGCCGTCGGGTTAAGGCCAGGAAGGTTAATCTCCAGGGAATAGGTCGTCAGGTGCCCGTCTTTTGAGGCGTACACGGCATGTTCGGTAACCGTCCATTGGGTTCCGGAAGGTCCAAAGTAGATTTTGTGCTGTTTATTCGGATCTGCCGCCTCCACAAAGATGAACTCCTGGCCGCGCAGTTGATACCAGCCGGTGGCGGACAAGATCAAAACTTCACCGTGTGGGCCGGGTTTGAATTCGAAGATATGCGTACCGCCGAGTCCTTTCGGAAGACCATCGGCCTGGGTGTAAGAAGTAAACTGGCCCTGGCGATAGATTGTCAGCGACTGATCTTCGGTTGCCGCCCACAGAGTGCCTTCTTTGTCCACATACAAATTGGTAAAGCGATTGCTGTGGATTCCCTTGGAATTGCTCCGGTTAAAGATCGTAAATCGAACCCCGTCAAAGCGAACGAGCCCGTCAAAGGTTGTGAACCACAAATACCCGTCCGGGGTTTGGACAATCGTCCGCAACCCGTTTTGAGGCAACCCGTTGTCGGTGGTCCACGAGTCAAAATGATACTGGGCCACAGCGATTGAAGGTGAGAGGACAATCACCAAAACCAGCTTTAGAATCATCGAACGGACTGGGCTCCACCGTCCGAACCAGGTTATCAGCAACAGCATTTGTCGCATATCCAGCAGTGATCGGCTTGAACAAAATGAGAGACCAGCACCATATCAGAGGATTCATAGAACAGGAAACCAGGGATTTTCAAAAAGATAAAGTTATACCAATTTGGGGTCAGGGTATCGGGGCATACGCGCCAAGATAAGGATCGGAGTCCCGCAGGGACGGCATCGGGTAGCCGGGGTGCACGAGCCCCCGGTTCCGGTCAGGTCGAGACCCAAGCCCTGCAAGGGCGACATAAAAAACAAGCGGATCGTTCAAATTTTCCTTATCCTGGCGCTTATGGGGTATCGGGGTCAGGGATCAGGGAAATCCAATTTTTTCAATGGCTTAGCTGTCCCATAATACGACGTATTCATTCCAAAATGGTATAATACCAACTTGCAATGAAATGCTCGTATCAGGAAATGGTCAAATAGTTCAATCAAATAAACTTAGTGAACTACTGACTACAAACTGGTATACTGCGATGTGGGAGTTGGGATTGGAAAAGGCGAGAAAAACAGAACGGACAAAGGGATTTTTCATCATTTATCCCTTCAAATCCCCTGAACCCGAACTGGGATTACTTTTCCGACAGTTTTGCAACCTGCCTCACAGTGACCGGATCCCATTCCAGGAAATAGAGGGTACACACCGTACACCTTTCCCCAGTTGGAGAATCAAATTGATTCTCTTCGCACTTCACCAGTGCTTTATCATTTAAATCGGCTCTTTCAATCGGGTTAGGATTGATAACTATCCGTGGATTTCTCTGCTTGAAAGTGATGACTTGAATCTTATAAGCACACGGATACTCTCGTTGCCGGTCTCTTTTCGGTGTGGATCCTTCAAACAAAGGAAAGGCGTTGAGTTCAATACCCCTCCGTTCCTTCAATTCCATGACCTGATCTTTTCTCCAGGCCACAATATGAAAAGTAATGACTGTCGCCTGTTTGCCGTGAAAAGCGGTATCTTCCCATCGCAGGTAATCGTCTTTACCCCGGATATCGCCCTCCAATGGGTCAGGGTTGAGACTGAATTGTTTGCTTCCGTCTTGAAAGATGACCACCTGCATTTGAAAGACAAGCGGGAATTCAGCTCCAGCCTGGGTTTGATTAGTAGGGATACCAATCAACAGAATCGTGCTCAATACCAGCAGCAAAGTAAGTGGTTTCATTTCAGGATCCGGGTCCGAGGAGGTTCAAAGGTTTCAACAATTTGGCGAACCAGGAAAGCAAACCATGACGAGATCGCCGGCCCTCTGTGCTTTCCTGGAAGCAATCGAAAAGCATTGTGAGACCTGGAAAGGAAATCCGGAATCCGGGGCACTACTCATTTTTCGTGAGTAGCGCTACTTATTTTGGGAGTGATAGGGTGACAAAGTGACAGGGGACAGGTGACAAGGTTTTCAGCCCGAAGCCTGAACCCGAAAAGGATATTATACCAATTTGTAGTGAAGTCCTCGTATTAGAAAATAGTCAAATAGTTCAATCAAATAAACTTAGTGAACTACTGACTACTGACTACTGACTACAAACTGGTATTAGGTTCTGTTGACATTTTGGGTCGTGTATTGAGCCGCATAGCGGAGGGGGTGAGTTTAGACCGGCCTTTCAAGGCCGGGAAACGAAAATGGCAATCAGGTGGCGGCGATGGATCCAAAAATTGACCTTTCCCGGCGCTGAAGCACCGGTCTCAATTCAACCACCGCTACGCGGCGAAGAAATGTCAACAGAACCTAGCCTGAGCATAACTCTTGTTTGTGGGCGAGGGTAAACTTGAGGAGGGCGTTGGTGCCATGAAGATTGAGTTTCTGGCAAATATGGGCGCGGTGATTCTCAACGGTCCGCAGGCTGATACACAGCATATCGGCAATTTCCTTCGAGGTTTTGTCTTCAGCGATCAGTCGCAGGACGCGCCGCTCAGCCATAGTGAGGTCTTCAATCGTTGGTTTACGCTCCAGCAGTGAAACACCACGTCGGCTTCGATTGACCAGGAAGGTTGATAACGAAGGGCTGATGAAATGCTCTCCGGCAGCCACCGCCTTGATGCTCTTGATAATATCGGTCACAGCACTGTCTTTGAGCAGATACCCCTGCACCCCGAGGTCAAAGGCGCCGTTGAAGAGCGCTTCATCCTGGTGCATTGTCAGAAAAACGATCTTTGGAACGGACGGCAGTATTTGCACACTGCGAACCACATCAAAGCCATTTTTGTCAGGCATATCAATATCAAGCACGGCCACGTCGGGATGGAGGGTCTGGATGATGGAGACGGCTTCGTCACCGCCTGAGGCTTCTCCGACCACGTTGAGCATCGGGTCAGAAGCAATCACCATCTGCAGGCCACGGCGAAAAACTGGATGATCGTCGGCAATGATAACGCGAATTTCTGGCGGCATAAGTTGATACCATTGAAGGGGTTAGGAGTTAGGGGTTAGGGGTTAGGGGTCAGGGGTCAGGGGCATAAGCGCCAAGATAAGGAAAATTTGAACGATCCGCTTGCTTTTTATGTCGCCCTTGCAGGGCTTGGGTCTCGACCTGACCGGAACCGGGGGCTGCGCACCCCGGCTATTGAATGCCGTCCCTGCGGGACTCCGATCCTTATCTTGGCGCTTATGGGGGTCAGGGGTCAGGGGTTTCGAAACAGGTGTGGTTCAAGACAACTATACTTTACAAGATCTGGTTGGTTTTCCTTTTGTCCTTTTCGTCCTTTTTGTCCCTTTGGTTTTACACCATTTTGGAATCACACCCTCTATTTACCAGGAGGCTAAACTATTGAAACAATTGTATTTCTCTGAACCCTGAACCCTGAATGGGATTACTCTCGAAATCGAATGGTAACGGCGGTTCCCTGTCCCGGCGCCGAGTGCAGAGTCAGTTCACCATTGAGCATTTGCACGCGCTCAGCCAACCCGGTCAACCCAAACCCGGTCGGTCGGTCGGTCAGGGAACCAGATTCAAACCCACGTCCATTGTCGCGAATGAAAAACATCAATCCATCGCGCTGGTGTTGAATCAACAGGTTGGCCGACTCGGCATCCGAATGCTTCACGATATTGTTGAGGCATTCCTGCACGATGCGGTAGAAAATGATTTCCTGATCTGAGGTAAACCAGCCGTCCAGGTCGTCCAGCTCACTGGTGATGTCAATTCCAGAGGAATCCGCGATCTGTTCAACCATAAAGCGGAGGGTTTTGGTTAATCCGATTTTGTCGAGTTGATATGGACGCAGGTCATACACAATCTGGCGAACTTCGTTGATGGCCGTGGTGGCGGTCTCTGAAATTTCATCCAGTTGGCCCCGGTTCGGGGCATCAGGTGGAGAAAGGGCCAGGCCAAGCACCGCCCAGTTTTTGATCACGAGTAAATGCTGGCCCAGGCTGTCGTGCATTTCAGCGGCAATCCGCTTGCGCTCGGTTTCCTGCGATTCGATCAACTGTCGAGAGAAGGCAATCTGGGCCGCCTGCCGCTTTTTTAATTCCACGACGCGGGCTCTGAAGAGGAGAAAGGCAACTCCGGTAACACTCAAGCTGCACATGAGCCAAAACCACCCCCGTTGCCAGAACGGCGCCAGAACTCGGATTTGGATCCGGTCGCCTTCCAGATTCCAGGTGCCGTCGCTGTTGGCGGCAATCACCCGAAACGTATAGGTTCCTGGGGGGATGTAGGTGTAATAGGCCGTGCGCCGGATACCGGCATCCACCCAGTCTTCGTCTTTACCTTCCAGCCGGTACTTAAACTTGACCTGTTCGGACTTAATAAAACTGAGCCCGGTGTAGCTGATTTCCAGATCGTCCTGCCCTGGCACAATGGTGATTCCGTTTTGGAAATCAACCGCTTCCCGCTCCAGCATAACGGACTCAACCCGCACTGGCGGTGGCAGCGGGTTATCAACGACAGCCTCGGGATCAACCACCGCCACGCCATCCTGGGTCGGAAACCATAATTTGCCATCATTGGTTTTGATCCCGGCAGGCTGTCGCCCGCCATTACATTCGATACTGCGCATTCCATCCTGCCGGTTATAGGCAACGCAATGCACTTTGGTCAGGCGGCCAGCGGCAAAATCGTTGAGTTGGTGTTGACTGACCCGATAAATCCCCCGGTTACAACTGATCCAGAACCACCCTCGATGGTCTTCAAGAATACAAAACACGCCTGTGTCAAACAGTCCATGTTCAGTTCGATACGTAAAAAACCGTCCGTCCCGCAACCGGCTTAACCCTTTATCGTAGGTTCCAATCCAGAGCGTTCCCTCATCGTCTTCGTGAATCGAACGCACGCGGTTCCCAGCCAACCCGCTGGTTTCGGTATATACCACAAACTTTCCATTAACCAGATGGACCAATCCACCATAGGTCCCGATCCACAAGGTGCCGGCGCGATCTTTATGGATAACCCTGATATCATTGCTGGGAAGGCCGTCGCTGGTGGTGTAGCGAGCAACCAGAGTTTCACCCCGAAATTGAAATAATCCGCCATTGGAACCATCGGTACCAACCCAAACATTCCCTGAGCGGTCCGAACGCACCACTGTCGGTGTTATTAACAAAGCAGGGAAGGTCACCACGGGTTTCGGCTTTCCGTTCACCCACCGAAACAGGCGGTTCAAGGTGCCGACCCACAAAAATCCGTCAGCGTCTTCCCACAACGCGGTAACGGCAAAGTCAAAATTTGGTGTCCCAAGCGAATAATTCGTAAATTTGGTGCCTCGAATCTGAGTCAATCCACCAATTGAGCCAACCCAGATGTCCCCATTGCGGGTTTGTAAGATCGGATAGGTTTCAGGGTGTACGAGCCCGCTTTCGGTCGAGTAAGTCTTGATCGGCTGGTGTCGCAACCGATTCAACCCGCGATTGGTAGCCAGCCAGGTGTTGCCTTCCCTATCTTGAAAAACTGATAACACCCGATTATCGGAAAGTCCCGCCGCTTTCCCCCAGACGGTAAACCGGTTGTTCTTAAACTGCACCAGCCCAATCCCTGGATAATCAATATCACCAGTGGCAAACCAGAGACTGCCATCGGGTACCTCCCAAAATGAATGGATTGAAATGTTGGGTGGAATACCATCGTCGTCACCATAAAAGGTAATCTTCCCTTCCCGTAAACAGTACAATCCCGACAGGTCGCCCAGCCACAAATTTCCGTGGCGGTCTTCATAGACATTGTTTTGATCCTGCAAATTTGGGAGCCTGGTCGTCAGGTGTAAATCGGGAAAGTTGATGTCGAGTGGATATGTCGTCTGATGCCCATCCTTCAAGGCGTAAACCGCATGCTCGGTAATGGTCCACTGGGTTCCGGACGCACTCACGTAGGTTTTCCGCTGTTTATTCTGGTCCGCTTCCTCCACAAAAATGAATTTCCGGTCACACAGTTGGTACCATCCTTTGGCAGTCAAAATAAGGACGTCACCACGCGAATTGGACTTGAATTCGAAAACGTGAATACCTCTCAGCCCTTCAGGGAGACCATTGGCCTGGGTATAGGAGGTAAATTGGTGCTCGCGATAGGTCGTCAGCCCCTGGTCGGCGGTTGCCGCCCACAGCGTGCCTTGTGGATCCACGTACAAATTGCAAAACAGATTGCTCTGGATGCCCTTGGAATTGCTCACGTTGAAGATGGTAAACCGAACACCGTCAAAGCGGACGAGCCCATCAAACGTTGTAACCCACACATATCCATCTGGAGTTTGTGCAATTGACCGCACGCCGTTTTGAGGCAGACCTTCGTTGGTTGTCCACAAATCAAAATGGTATTGAGCACAAATGGGGAGCGGCAAAAAAAATATCAAAAAGACCAGTCCCGGAAAAACTGGCCACCCCAATTTCCGCGTTCCAAACCAAATCATGAACAGCAGCACAGGTCGCATATCCGGCAGCAATCGGCTTTGACAAAATGAGAGACTGACAAAATAACAGAATACCTGGCTCACAGAAAGCCACCGGCAGGAGGATAAGGAATTTTGGGCTGAAAATTCATTATCCTCACTACTGCCGGTGTCATTCAGAGCCGCACGCAGCATTATCGAGACTCACGCACGGTGCGACCGTTGAGTGGTTGAACCGGTCGGAAGTTATTCCCCAGAATCGAGTTAAACATCTCGAGCTGTGCTTCGGACATCGTCGCTCGCTTTTTGAGCACAATCCAATTCACAATCGGTGAGCAGGGAGGTGTCGTCAACGAACCAAGATAGGTGAAATACCCTGGTCCATCCTTGAATGCTTCTTCCACATTGATCTTTGTCTCAGAGGTGTTGTGTTCACCTTCATGCCGGGGCAACATCTGTTCAAATGCCTTCAGGAACTCATTTTCTTTCCCCAGCTTATAGATCTGCCCGATGACGGCGAGATTGCCGGTTTCCTGATTCCTGAAAACCGCATGGAGTTCCATCTCACCTCGTTTTCCATCAATGGCATGTTCGGACAATGTATGGAAATGAAATTGGAGCAGTTCATACACCACCCCCTCAAACATAAGCGTGCTTCCCGGTTCATACTCTTGCTCAATTGTATGCCCGTTATTGATCAAGTTGATTTCGGTTTCATGGAGATTGAGCGCCAGCGGCCCCAGGTTCGCATCGGGCGTAGACTGCTCAATGTTGATCGGGGATTGGCGTGCATTCCCTTCGCAATCTTCCCAGGCTGGGTCGAGTTCACCCCAATACCCTGGCCCTTTGCCGCCCGAGTACGAAAACTCGGTTGATCGCGCGGCGGCGTCCTGAGCCACCGGGCCGGTGGCCTGTGCGATAGTTCCGGCAGTTACCAACCCACTTATAACCACAACGGCGATTCCAAGACGTCCCCATACTTTCAATGTAGTGTTGCTCTTCATAGTTCCTCCAGTGACATTCATTACGATTTATAAAAAGCTAACCTCTTACTATCAGACAAGATAGCTCTTTATTTTTTGGTTATTTCATTACAAAATGGTTAGATTTACACTGTTATCAGGTAGCCTGACCAGCGTGTCTGATGCTGCTTATTTTCGAGTTCGATCCAATCGGATTGATACCAGTTTTCAATCAGGAACCAGATGTCAATAATTTGCCAAACTCATCTTCTCGAATCATTGAGCGATCAACGAATGCGGGTGACGATATAAATCTGGTATCACTTGCCTGGAATCAATACACCGGCATTGTGGCGAATGAGAATGTATTTTGGAATCCGGGGAGATACTCATTTTTTGTGAGTAGTAGTACTCATCTTTGGTTCTTAACCTACGAAGTAGGTGACGGCTCGTAGCCCAGGGCGAGTCTTCGAGCCCCATATGCATCAAGCTAAGGAAAATGGGACGAAATAAATTGAGCATCGGATTGAGCATCCTGAAAGGCTGCCGTTCGGATAGCCGGTCAGTTGCGAAGCTTTGTGAGCTACCACCGGAAAAGGTTTGCTCACCCAACCTTCCCCCGCATTGCCCGCGCCCCGCCGGGGCGCGGGCAATGCGGGGGGAGAAAAGAGGTGGTGGCCTGGGAGTCCGGTGGTAGGCCCAAAGCGGCCAACCGACCTCCCTATCCGAACGGCAACGCGTCGCGGTGCAAAACCAAAAACCTGAACGTAAAAGGGTGACCGCGCTCCCAGGAACTTATTTTTTAACGCTCACGAAGGGTGCGGGTCTGTGCCTGATGAAATCAGATCAAAGGACTTAAAGGACAAAAAAACAGAAGTCAACCCACCGCAGTAAAGCAGCAGTCGTGAAGTTCTCAATTCTCAATTCTCAATTCGCAATTCTTCATTCTTCATTCCGACAGCGGTTTCCACTCGCCGGATTGGATAAATGACGCCCAGTAAAACGGATGTTTCCAGCGGGGATTTTTGAGCATCCACAGTTGCGTGTTTTGGAGCGCATCACTACGGCCCTCGCTGGCTTTCAGACGGCGGTAATATTCGGTCATCAAAACCTGCGTCCCTTGATCGGAAACTGGCCACAGACTCATCATTTGCGATTCGCTCCCGGCCAGGACGAGCGCCCGCCGGAGTCCATACACGCCTTCGCCGGTTTTGACATCGCCCACGCCGGTGTCACAGGCCGAGAGTACGACCAGTCTGGTGCCCCACAAATTGAGGTTGGCGGCTTCCAGGGCGGTCAAGGTGCCGTCATTGTCACTGGTGCTGGGGGCGTTGGCACCGGCAAAAAACAGGTAAGACCGCAACAGCGAATGAGTGTTCCGTACCTGGTCCATATCCAAACCTGACCCAACCGGCGTCAAATTTCGTTGGGATTCAGGTTCGACGGTCGGTGGGGCCACATCGCTCAAAAATGAACCATGCGTGGCAATATGCAGGAGCAACGGACGATCCACCGCTTTGAGTGCCTGTTCAGTCGCGTCAGTTCCTGATTTAAGCTGGGTGTTTTTAAAATACTGCTGGACCCGTTTGCCTTCGCGGGCAGTTCCTGGGAGACGAACCAGCGGCGGATAGGTTACTCCGAGCAATTGCGGCCCTGGACCGTGGGCATAATCCGGATCAACCACCAGTAATGGCGGCGTTTGAGATGGAACTTTGATCTTGAGATGCAACAAATCACGACCACTCGTTAGATAGGTCAATTTAAACTGCTCAACCACATACTTTTGGCGATGGTTCATCAGCGCGGCAAAGGGCAATACATTTAACATTCCGTCTGGTGACAGAAAGAACCGTTGCGGCTGACCGGCCAGCTTTACGACTGGATTGAAAACCATCTGGTACAGCTTCTGCGAAAGCGGGACAAACCGGGCAATTCCTTTTTGGCTGCGGTCACTCAGTGCGCTGCGAAACTTCATCACCAGTTCATCAATGACAGCAGCGTCCCCGAGATCCACCCATTTCGGATCGCCTTTCGGTGTCAGAATATAGGCAATATAGCGTGCAGGCTCGTACTCTCTGAGTTTGAGATTGGCTGGACGGTAGGTGAGAAACTCGACCAGAACCGCCTCTTTCGGAAGTGCGGCCTGAACAGCCTCGATAGTAATTGGTTCAAACTGGGCGCGAAATTCAAAACTCAGAAGGCTCACCTGGGCTTCGAGTTGGTCAATCTGGTCTGCAAGTTCTTTGAGCTTCGCCCGATGAACATCATTGCCCTCTTTTCCAGGCCCTTTTAAGGCCAAATTGGACAATTGCGTTTTGGCGGCAATCAACTGATCCAATAAGTGCTGGTCAGCCGGAGTGGCGCGGGCCCGGAGGTGCTCTCTACTCAAGGTCATCGCATCCAGAACCCGTCCCTTGCGTCTTAACACTGCCAGCATCGCGGCCCGGAGCGCTGGCAGGTGCTGTGGTAGTGATTGTACTTGCAGGTCAATCAGTCGCTCAAAATGGACCAGTGTCTTGTTTACATAGAGTAATTTCTGGCGCTCAGAACCACTGAGCAGGTTCCGTCGCCAGTCAAGTTCGATGATCTCATGGGTTCGAATCTTGTAGCTGAGTACCTGATTGAGATTGTTTGTTGCCTGGGAAACTCTGGAAAGGTCCTCAAGTGTATCCATGAGTTGTGGATGCGTCGGCCCTAAGCTTTTCTCCTGCATTCCCAGTGCCTGTTGATAATAGTTTTCCGCCTGCTTCAGATCACCTTTGTCTTTATACAAACGCCCAAGATGGTAATAACTTTGGGCAATATCAGGATGATCAGCCTCAAAGACCTTTTCTCGAATACTTAATGCACGGCGAAGGAACATCTCAGCTTTGTCATAAAGTCCTTGCTGATCATACACCACAGCGAGACTGGCCAGAACCCAGGCCACATCCGGATGGTCAGGGCCTAATCCTTTTTCACGGGCAGCCAGAATACGCAGGTACAGCGCTTCAGCCTGATCATATTTTTTCTGATTCAGGGACGCTGATGCCAGATTGTTGAGGGTATTCAGCACAAACGGATGGTCAACACCATAGACTTTTTCTTCAATCACCAGAGTCTGGTGAAAGAGTTCCTCAGCCTTGCCATAATCAGTTCGGTCATGGGCAAGCCCACCCAGGTTACCCAAAATGAGTGCCACACCTGGATGATCTGGTCCAAATGCTTTTTCACGAATGGTGAGCGCCCGCCGGTACAAAACTTCAGCCTGGGTATATTCGCCGAGGTGGGCATAGGTCAATCCGAGATTGTTGAGTGCCAGCGCTACCGAAGGATGATTTGGCCCCAGTGCTTTTTCATTCAGTTCAAGAACCCGTTTTTGCAAGAGCTCAGCCTGACGATAGCTGGCCGTTTGCTGATAGACCAGGGCTAGTTCGTTCATCGTGAGTGCGGCTTCACGGTGCTCCTTTCCAAAAAAGCGCTCTTTCATTGCCAACGCCCGCAATAAAATTGCTTCCGCTTTGGGGTAATCGCCCCAGGCTCGGTACAAAATACCGAAGTTGTGCAGCGACACCGCTACCAGTGGATGGTCAGCCCCAAACAGTTTTTCCTTGATGGCCAGTGATTTTTGATACAGCGGTTCTGATTTGGGGTACTCACCGATTTTGTAAGAGACCAGCGCCAGATTCGATAAACTTTCAGCCACCTGTTCTGATTCAGGCCCAGTCAGCTTTTCCCGAATGGTCAATGCTCGCTGGTACAAGGCTTCGGCTTTGGGAAACTCATTTTTCCGATACGCAAACACCCCCAGGTAATTCACGGCTTCGGCCACCAGGAGATGTTCCGGGCCAAATGCGGCTTCGGCTTGGGTCAATGCCCTGGTAGCCAGGGCGATAGCTTCGTCGTACTTCCCGGCTTGATTGGCGGTGCTGACTTTTTGGAGAAGCGCTTCCACCTCGTGGGTTTGCACATCCAGCGTGGAGGCCGGCCCAAGCGAAAGAATTTTCAGCTCATAGGTTCCAGCCGGCGTATCTTTGGTCGGGGAAACAATCTTGAGTTGATACACACCCGCCGTCGCACTCACCCAGGACAGACGTTCCGGCCCCTGCGTGCCATTGGGGCTGTCAATCTGGCGCACCACAGCACCATCTGGACCAAGCAGAATAACTTCGACATCAATCCCTTTTTGTTCGACGACCAGTTTCAGGTAGTGCCCGACAGGGAGTTCAAGCGGGTACGAGTGGGTTTCGCCACCTCGCATCTGTTTTTCAACTCTGAAACCGGCTTGTAAGGCTTCAGGAACCGGGTCAGGGAATGACTGGGCCAGCACCACCGGCAGTCTTGCGAAAGAGATCACAAACAAGATCCCAACCAGTCGAAGTATCACTTGATGCTCACAAGCGAATGGCAGAGAGGAACGCCGATTCATCATAGACACCCCCTGACCGCAATGGACCCTGCGGTCATTGAAAAACGATCTCTTCACGCCGGTTGAAGAGGGACTTGATTTACCCAAATCCGATAGTGCCGGAGATTTTCGCGAGTGATGAGCGAGAGTTCTGATTCTGAGGGAAACTGATCCAGGGCAAACCAGCCGATTTCGCTGCATTTACCCGGCTCACAGATGCGTGGCTCGCCGGCAACAATTTGGCAAATGTAGGTCGGCGAAACCCAGTGTTGGCCTTCGTCCGCCAACAGATGGTCCACCACATCGAGCAATGGCCCAACGGCGAGTTCGATGCCGAACTCCTCGCGCATTTCGCGCACCAGGGCATCAGTGAGACGTTCACCGAATTCGACCGAGCCGCCGGGGAATTCCCAGCAACCACGTTCGTTTTTGGCGAGTGGACCGCGCCGCGCCAGAAAAACCTGGCCATCGTGATTGACGATCACGGCCCCGACGCCGACGCCGATGTAATCAATTCCCTGTTTCATTTGCCGGTTCTTCCATTGGATCTGGTGCTTCAGACTTGATTGATTTTTCTTTCACCGCGTTGGCCTGTGCGCGCGTCTGTTTGGCGGACTCACGGGCAGCCTGTTTGGCCTGCTGTTCGCCGCGCTGCATCAATTCCTCAGCGGTTTCAAGAGCTTCCGAAAGCGCGCCCACCACCTGGGCCGAAGCAATCCGGCTGTACAGTGTTTTGGTGATCGGATGGTTGGGGGCGGCATAATTCAACATTTTGTAGAGCAACCGGGCAATGTCGAGTTGATTCGTCTCGGTGTAATACAACCCCATCAAACCGTTGAACAAAACAAACTCCGAGATATGAAATAGTTTGCGTTTGGGGTACAACAACTGGAGATCAAATTTGTTGTCAAAGACTTCGGCAAACTTTTCAAGCTCTTTGTTTTCAAGCAGGATATGTCCATAAGCCAGCCGGGCATACAGGTAATCGGGGAATTTCCGGTACATCTCCAGCACGATTTCTTCGGCCTTGCCTTTTTTCCCAAGTTGGCTGTAGGCCCCATAGAGGAAATTCCAAAATACCGGCACATTTGGGTAACTGGCCATCAGTTGCTGGAGTTCTTCAACCGTATCTTTGGGCTTTGTAGCCAGTGTCTGTTCCAGTTTACGGACACGGGCTTTGACGGCAGCCGGCAAAAACCGCATGCTTTCGTGCTCAATCGCCCGGTAGGTCACTGAGTACGAAGAGGTTTGAGCCGGTTTGAAATCAGGCAATTTGTTAATCACCGGAATTGATTCAGATGGATTATTTGGTTTCACAATGATGACTTCCTGATAGAGTAGGTATGAATTATGAATTATGAATTATGAATTAGCTAAATACTTGTGCTTCAATTAAATAGCTATTTCATTATTCATTCCTCACACTGAGTATAAAACAAAAATGGAGTGGCCGACTATGGCTCCTGAGTTTGGCGCAAGGTGCAACCTTTTAGGGTTCAGGGTTCAGGGTTTCAAAACCAGGGTTCAGGGTTTTCGAATTTTTGTCCGTTCTGTCCTTTTTGTCTTTTTCGTCCTTTCAAACCCGGAACCCCAATTGCAGGCCGTAAACGACCTGCCTCAATTCAGCCACCGCTACGCGGCGAAACCCATAACAAAATCAAATTCGAAAACCTGGAACCTGGAACCTGGAACCTGGAACCCGGAACCCGGAACCCGGAACCTTGAACCCTGAACCCTGAACCCTGAACCCTATATTATGTCTCACCCATCTGTCCCGCTCATCTGGCACCCACGAACCATCCCCCTTGCGCCGGTTGGGACTGCTGCCGTTGGTGAAACCGCCTGGCGACTGGCTGAACGACTCCTGGCAGGTGATGATGAGTCACTTGATTTGCTCGAAGGCGTTGCCGGGCCAGACTGGCTGGTGGTGCTCGGTCCGGAAGCCTCACTGCCCTGGGTGGACGGCGTGATGTATTTGGGGCGTGATCCGCTCGCCCCGGCGCTCCTGCTGCCGACAGTGCTGTTGCCTTCACTTCCGGTCACACTGGTGGAACAGGCATTTCTGGCACAGTTTCCGGCACTTCAACCACCGCTGGCGGTTTTTCCGCAAACCGGAAACGTCATCTCACTTGGCACCGCCCGCCGGGTTGCGCGCACGACACTCCTGAAATGGCTGGAGGGAGTATTTCCCCAAACCCTGCAACCCTAAAACCCGAGTTGCAGGCCGTAAACGACCTGCCTCAATTCAGCCACCGCTACGCGGCAAAACCCATAACAAAATCAAATTCGAAAACCCTGAACCCTGAACCCTGAACCCTGAACCCTGAACCCTGAACCCTGAACCCTGAACCCTGAACCCTGAACCCTGACAACCGCCCTTCAACCCTGGGCCGAACACCTCGAATTGTTTCCGGCTGAACTCCAATTGAGCCTTGGTCAACTGGTGCGCCGGTTGGATCAACTGATCGGACCCTTGCACGTCAACACCCATCGGTTGAGCGGTGAACCGGATGGCTTTGACGGCATCGCTCGCCGGGGAAGTTATGAACGGCTGCTGCTATCGGAATGGGTGCTGGCTGATGAGGTGCCGGACGAATTTATCCGCCGGGCTGCCGTTGGTGAACATTCATTCTTCAACCTTGCCCGCCGCTCTCCCGCCAGCGCCACGGTTTCAGTGGTTTTGTTTGATGCCGGCCCCAATCAACTTGGGCAACCACGGCTGGTTCATCTGGCGGCATTGATCGTTTTGGCTCGTCGTGCCGCCCAGGCTCGTAGGCCGTTTCAATGGGGAATCGTCCAGTCTCCAGAAACACCGCTCCTGACCGGCGTCACTGAAGCCAGTGTCCTGGCGCTGCTCCGGGCACGGAGCCAACGGGAAATGACTGAACAGGACCTGGAAACATGGTTTTCAACCCTTGGAATCTCATCCGCGCCTCACGATTTCTGGCTCGTCAGCGGCCCCCGCAGTCGCCAATTTTCGCGACTGGCGAACGTTTCCAGGCTCGAAGTCAACGATCTGGTCAGCACACCCAACCGGGTTCTGGTCACGATTGCGACTCGCACCCGAACCACGCCGGAAATCGAACTCGAACTCCCTGATGACCAGGCATCGGTTCGCCTGCTGCGCGACCCATTTCAGGTCTCGCGGCCACTATCCAAACTTGTCCTGGGAAGTCAGTATGTTCCAGCGTCAAATTTTGTCTTTAGTTTCAATCACACCAAACTCTTTGCCCGCTCAAGACAGGGCGAGTTGATCGCCTATCCAATTCCCAACTCACCGCGCGCTCCGGTGGGAAAACCACGGCTCTATCACAGCAAATCCAAATTGACGATTGCCGCGGTTGGGCGCATCAAGAAAACAATGTGGGTTATTACCAGCACGGGAAAAGTAATTTGCTCAGAGTCGCTACGTGCAGGCTGGGACGGCTTTCTGGACACTGATTTTGCGGTGCCGGACTGGGTTGAACCGTTTCAAACACCAGCACTCACCGGCCCGCTCCATCAGATTTTTTACCTGACCAGCCCGCACGCTGAACTCCTGACGCTGGACGGGGACGGGCGACTTTTTTCCCTGACGCTCCAGAACGGTCAGGGACAGGCCGCACTGCACGGGCCGTATGTCAAAGCAATTACTCAACTTGGCTCAAGAATCATTTATATTCGCCAGCTTCAGAAAAAAGGCTGGGGCGTGGTATCGGTTGAAACCGATCAAAAGTTCACGCACATTGTCGAAGGCGAAGGGGAACAGGCGTTTTTTGGATTTGGCTATGGGGATGGAGATTCGAAAGTCGGGCTTTTTGCGGTTCACCGGGGCGGCCAGGAATGGGTTGTCATGAACCGCACGGGAGAGCACATTTACCGCCAGCCAACCGGCACGACAGTGATCGGGGTCATCGGTCCCATTGCCCGGTTGAGCCGTGAAACCCCGGCGCTGGTGGTGCTTGATGACGACCGGCGAACGATTCACCTGCTCGGCAGAAACTGGAGCCACAGCCTGCCGCGCTTTGCCCATCCAATTGATCAGGTCACTCTTTCGACCACGCACCCAATGATGGCCTATTCAACCGTGGCCGGCGAAGTAGGACTCTATTCATTTTTTAATGAGGCAGTGTTTACGTTGCTACGCGGGATTGAAAAATAGCAAGGTGAGTCAGTAGTCAATACTGCGAATGAAGGGTTGAAGCCGTTTTGGTTCTTAACCTACGAAGTAGGTGACGGCTCGTAGCCCAGGGCGAGTCTTCGAGCCCTGGGAATCTGGTCATTCTCCACCTTTTTCCCACCCGACCCGCCGCCGTAGGCGGCGGGTCGGGTGGGGCAATCTGGAACTGACCCGCATCCGGTGGTGGCGCGTCCAAAGCGACGCTGACCACCGGCTAACCTGGCTCCATCCCTTCAGGATGAGGACCAACAACCACTTCAACCCTTAGGCATTATTAGCTGCTGACTAAAAACTGGTATGACGAACTCCATTCATCCCCGAAACCTGATTCACCGTGGCGTGGTCGAGGCGGCAGGGATCCTGATTCCAATCAATTTGTGTGGTATCACCGAAGCCCAGCGGCGGGTCATTGGCCATTGGGAAGCCGGGGCACGTGTGTTTCGCGTGGCGGGTGGCTATCTGGTGCAATTTTCAGCTTCTCATCTGATTGATTGCCGTCTGGCAGATGGGTTGCCAGTGGTTGCGCTGGGAAAAACACTGAGCACCGTTCCACTCACCAGCCAGGAACTCAAAGCCCTCCAACCACAACCCAACTCGCTCGTCACGGCCCAGGGTGGGCAGATTCATATCGAATCACTGGCCGAACAAAAATTAGAGACCCTTTCAGCCTGGATTGACCTGAGCAATTTTCAAGTGGTTGAAGTGACATCACTTGGAAGTCCGCCACCGGCTATCGTTGAAACGGCTCCGGCACTGGTCTTTGACCCTCGACAGCAACTGGATGGCGTCCCGCTGGCCTCGCCACAAATGGCTGAAGTCATTGCGGCACTGACGCGACCAGTCAGGGTGCAATCGGCACCGCCTTCCACGTCACAGCGTTCGTCAGAAAACCGGCAGCCAGGGTTTTTCGCACGACTGATATCACAACTCAAGCTGATGACAGCTTTTCTGCGCAGCCAGGAAGAAACGCAAACCTCAACCACGACCCCGTCACCTCCAGCGAGGAAACCATCCGTCGAACCAGTCCAGTCGCCTCCTCGACCCTGGTGGCGGCAACTGGTTGATACCATCGGGCAACTGTTTGGAAGCCGGCAACCGGAACCGCCTGATGATCAGCTCCGGGTGTTGCCACCGTCGCCACAATCAATGTTTGAAAATATGTCCAACTGGGCGCGCCGACTGACCGCCCGCTTTCTGCTCTTTAGTCGGCTGGCCCACCTGATTGGCCAGCAACAGGCCCGATATCTGAGCAAAATGATGGATATGTTTGAACGTGGAGACTTGCACGAAGCCCTCCGCCACGCGATTCCGCTCAGCAGCCTGCCCGGCGAAGGAAAATCCGTTCCAGCACTCAGCGTCCCATTCCCGCGCAGCCGGTTGAGTATTTCCCCGTATCAACAGCGGGCAGGTTCTTCGATTGGCATGGGCGAAGAACTCTTTGCCCAGCTTCGCCAGTTGTATCGGGCGGCGTTTGATCGGCTGAACGCTCAGGGAAAAATCGAGGAAGCCGCCTTTGTCCTGGCCGAACTCCTGCAGGAAAACGAAGAAGCCGTTGCCTTTCTGGAACGCCACGGCAGACTCAAACTGGCAGCGGAAATGGCCGAAGCCCGGCAACTCGCTGCCGGACTCGTGGTGCGCCAGTGGTTTCTGGCTGGAAATCGGCGGCGAGCGGTCACACTTGCCCGGCGAACCGGTGCCTTTGCCGATGCCATTGTTCGACTTGAAAAAACTGATCCACAGCAGGCAAACACGTTGCGACTGCTCTGGGCCACGACCCAGGCCGAAGCGGGTGAATATCCGGCAGCGGTCAACACGATCTGGCCAGTTTCCGAAGCCCGCCATATTGCGGCTGACTGGGTCGAACGGGCCATTGCCGGAGGTGGCGTGGTGGCAGGTCAAATGCTGGCCTATAAACTGACGCTCTTCCCAACCGATCATGAAGCAATGAGCGGGCCTGTCCTCGACCTGCTGGCTGATGAAGACCCTGAAAAAGCCCCAATGCGGGCGGCATTTCGGCGAACACTGGTGGCAGATGCCCCCAAAGGCCCGGTGCCACAAATGCTCGCCCGAGCCGCAGTTCGGGCAACGATTCGCGATATGAGTCAGGGACACGTTCAGGCCACCACCAATGAACTCACCAATCTGCTGACCTTTGCCGGCGATGCGGCGCTACGCACGGATGTGCCAACCGTGACCAGTCCGCATCTCCCAAAATTGCAAACCATCACCAAACCTCGGATTTTTACGGCGGACGCCACCGATGCCGGCCTGATGCCGGTGTATGATGCGGCCTACCTGCCGGATGGAAAGTGCCTGGTGGCGCTTGGGGAATCAGGCATTCGGTTGCTTTCAAGTCAAGGGAAAACACTGACCCACTTTGACAAACCAGCCACGGCACTGGTGCTCTCAGATCAGGGCAATCGGGCGATTGGATTGATTCGACGCGGCGAAGTCTGGAAACTGACCAAACTTGATCTCACCACCCGGAGTGCTTCAGACTGGTGCGAAGCCGAACTTTCTGATTTTGCCCGCGATTTTGATGGACAAGCCTGGGTTGTCAATTCACGGGATGACATTCTGGTGATTGACACGCTTGGGAAACGCTTTGAGGCATTGTGGCGCATTCCCGAAATTGGCCGAACGTTGACGATCTCTCGTTCGACCAGCCAGTGTTCGTTATTTGTCGTCAATGGCCAGCACAAACAGGTCGAAATCTGGACATATGCGTTGCCCCAGTTTCGGCTGCAAAGCCGCGAAGCCATTACCTTTACCCCGGATTCGGTGCTTGAACGCACGGTGGCGTTGAATCCAGGTGGATTTTCCCTGAATGCCGCCCTCCAAACCGACACGCATCTTGTCCAGGTAACCCGTTGCTGGCAAAAATCATTCTTGAGCAAACAGGAACTGACCACTGCCACGGCACTCTCGCCAAACCAGCCGGTTCTGACCACAAGCTGGATGGTCATTCCGGTGCGAAATGAAAGCGAAGTTCGGGTCTATGTGCTCGACTGGACCCACACCCAGACGCGACTTGAGCTTCTACTGAATGCGACGAGAGAGGTTTCGCTCCGGTTGACAAATGATGATACACTGACGATTTGCGACCATCGGGGTCGCATCTTTGTGTTTGAACTGACCTATGGCAACCAGCTCCGCAACCTGCGGATGGGAACAACTTAGGGTTCAGGGTTCAGGGTTCAGGGTTCAGGGTTCAGGGTTCAGGGTTCAGGGTTCAGGGTTCAGGGTTCAGGGTTCAGGGTTCAGGGTTCAGGGTTCAGGGTTCAGGGTTTTCGAATTGAAGTTTTTGTGTCCGTTGTGTCCGTTCCTCTAAACCCTGTTTTCACACCCTGAGCACCATAAGCGCCAGGAGAAGGGAAAAATGAACCGTTTTATCATTTTTTTACGACGCCGTTGCAGGGCTTGAACCTCGATCTGACCGAGACCGTGGGCTTCGCTACAGCTATTACATGACGACCCTTCGGGTCTCAAATCCTTATCCTGGCACCTATGACCTGAACCCTGAACCCTCAACCCCGAACCCTGAACCCTGAACCCCGAACCCTGAATTACACCGTGCCCCTTTTCATTTTCTATGTACTCTGCCGATCCATCGCCTGCATTTATTGATTTTCCAGCCGTTGACACGCTTTCGACGGAGATCAAATTCCAGCTTATTCAGGAAATTACTCACAAAATCAGCACATCGCTCGATATTGACGAAATTCTGAACCTGATTATTGATGCCGTGCGCTCGTTTGTCCGTTATGACGCCGCCGCAATCTACATTGTCGAAAGCAAATCCAATGAAAAGCGAATGCAGGCGCTGGTTCATCGAGCCTATGACGTCTCGCGAACCAACATGCTGCGGCTGAAATTTGGCGAAGGGCTAGTCGGCTGGGTCATCAAAAACAGCCGGGGCGTGATTATCCCAGATGTTCGCAAAGACAGCCGCTATATCGAAGCCGATCCTCAGACACGCTCTGAAATCGTGGCCCCGATCATTTCAAACGGCAAAGTCATCGGTGCTTTTAACCTGGAAAGCCACTCGGAAACCACCTACACCGAACGCGACCTGGATATGCTGATGTTTTTTGCCGGAACGGCTGCCATTTCAATTGAAAAAGCCTTTCTGCACCAGGAACGTCTTGAAAAGAAACGACTTGAAAGCGAGCTTGGGATTGCCCGCCAGGTTCAATTGAGCTTGCTGCCAGATCGGGATCCAGTGATTCCTGGGTTCGATATTTCTGGCGCCAATTTCCCAACCGAAGAAGTCAGTGGCGACTCATTTGACTTTATCTCATTTCCCAATCAACAACTGGGGATCTGTATTGCCGACGTTTCGGGAAAAGGGATTCCAGCCGCCCTGATTATGGCCAGTTTTCGGGCTTCGCTCCGCGCCCAGGTCCGCAATGATTACGCCATTCGGAGTATCTTTCGAAAGGTGAACTATCTGCTCTGGGAAAGCGTGACCGGGGCCCAATATGTCACGGCGATTTACGGGGTGCTTGATCCGTTTTCGCATCGGTTTACTTACGCCGACGCCGGTCACAACCCGATGATTTTGCTGCGGGCCGACAACACACACCTGGAACTCTCGTGCGGAAACACGGTTCTGGGCATGTTTGAAGACATTGACTACCGTGAATGCAACCGCCGACTGAAGCCAGGAGAAATCGTGATTCTCTACACGGACGGTGTCACCGAAGCCGCTCGCGATGGTGTCGAGCTTGGCCCCCAGGGCTTGATCAACATCGTCAAAGAGTTGCGCCACCTGCCAGCCCGCGAAATAGTTCACCAAATTTATGAAGCCGTTCGCAAATATGCCCAGCAGTCGGTCCTTGACGACGATTTGACCGTCGTCATTATCAAGGTATTGGAAGAGTAGGGGCGTCACTGGGCACCGCCCAATCGCGCCAATAATCATGGATTTTTTATGAAGTTTTACCGATTTTTTTTCATCTTTATCGTCAGTGTAAGCCTCGCGACTGGAATCAATCAGGCAGTTCCACAACTGGAAGTTACTGCGGTTCAAGCTCATCCTCAAGCAACTGATGGCTCGGATGCGATATTCCCAGCTTCCAATCAAGCCTCCCAAATCAACACACTGGCGTTTCCACGGGCGTTCTTCCCTGGTGTCAACAACAACCTGATTGTGAGTGATGATGGGACCTTTGGGCTGGTCGGATCATATGAAACTGACTCGGTGTTTACGTTTGACCTGGCCACGGGTGAACAGCTTGGCGAAGTCACCGTTGGCGATGGTCCAACCCAGGTCATTGTTCAGGGAACGCTGGCGGCGGTATTTAACAACGCCTTTCTTTCGCAGCCGCAACCGACGATTTCAATTGTGGATGTGAGCAATCCGCGTGTGCCACGCCTGGTTTCAACCTGCGTCTTTCCTGAAAAACGATCCGCCTATTTTACCCAGGAAACCTTGTCGCTCAGCCGTGACGGACAGGTGGTATTTGGCACAGTGGTTGACAAAAAAGGGCGCGGGACGCTCTTTGCCTTTAACACCCAGACCGGTGAGGAACTTGGGAATCTGGCGTTGGGAGATTTCCCCGTGCAACTGGCGCTCCGCGAAAAAGACGGCAAGCGCCTGCTCGCGATTACCAGTACACCTGACGGCCCACACAATCTGTTTCTGGTGGATGCCACCAACCCTCGCGCCCTGCGGCAGCAGGCCGTGTACCGGTTTCCAGATCGCGGCGCCTTGTCACTGAGCAGCACGGTCTTGCTCAGTGATACTGAAGATTTCGGCTATATTGCGATTGCCCGTGGACAGTTGCTCGCGTTTAGCACCACCACGGCTGAAATTTTGTCGCGTACGACCTTGCCGATTCTTCCAGCCCGGCTAGAGCGACGCGGCAACCGGATGCTGGTTCAGCACGATTCCGAGGCCCTCATCACGGTGCTCGATCTGACTGAACCCCTGGCACCGAAACAGGTCTCACAGGTTGAATTTACGGCTGAGCAGCTTTTGTATGGCGCGCCACGCTTTAGCCCCGATGGCACCCGTGGGTATGCCCTCGTCCCGTTTGAACAGCGGATCGAAGCTTTTGACATCGAAACCGGGGAACATCTTGGTACCTCAAAGGTTTCCGAAGGAATTCCATTTGCTTTCGCGGTTGGAACCACCTCAGAAAATCCGGTTTGTGCCGTCATGACCACGAGCGAACGACGCGTAGACCTGACGCGCTCTCTCCCAAATGGCTTTGAATCAGTTGGAAAATTTGAGACGCCAACCGGCGTGGCATTTACCATCAAACAAGTCCCGGTGGTCACCACTGACGGAACCAAAGCCTATATAGCTTCACCGCTAACGGATGAAGTGCTTGAAATCTCGCTTGAAACCAACACTGTCACTGCCCGGCTGACAACTGATGATACCCCAGAAACCCTGTCAATCTATGAAAATGCAGCCGAACGCCGACTCGCGGTAGCCACTCGCGGAGGTTCAAGCGTCAACTTATTTCGCTTGAACCAGACTGGTGACTGGGAAACAACCGGAAGTGTGAGCATCAACACCTCAAATCCCTTTTTGCTTGATTACTCCAACGTGGTTTTCAGCCCCGATGGCAAAACCGGGTTTGTCACCGATGTTGAAACCAGGGTCCTGGCATTTGAAACCGATGGCGGTGCGGTTTTGAGTTCACTCGAAGTTGGTCCCTTCCCGGCTCAACTTGGATTTGTTCAAACTCCGGAAGGCAATCAGTTACTGGCCGTGACGGCTGGTTCGCTTGGTGAGGACTCAACCATCAGCGTGCTCAATGTCAACGACCCACGCGAAATGCAACCAGTGTCAACCACTCGGGTTGACAAAGAAACCCAACTGGCGCTCGATAACCGTCCGCTGTTTAGTACCGACGGGAAACAACTCTATCTGGGGGCTTCATTTTCCGGCGAACTGCTGGTGATTGATGTGGCCAAAGAACAGATTGTCAACCAGCTCAAAGGGATCACTGGTGTCGTCCTCAATCCGTTTCAGAAAAACGGCAAGCCGGCGTTTATCACCGCCAATCTGGATGACGGAAAAATCCTGGTTCTTGAGCGCGACCAGACACAGGGGCTTCGCAAAAGCCAGCGCATCAAGCCACCAAAAGACAATTACTTCATCGTCAGTAACTTGCCAGTGATTTTTGCGGACAATGAAAATGGAGCCATTGCGTCCTATGGGCTGCAATCTCTTCTGTTTTTTAATATCAACCAGGGTCAAACGCTCAATCAGGTTCAACTTCCTGGCGCACCGGGACGGGTGGCCCTGGTTCCCGGAAGCCAGACATTGCTCACAGTCGAGATCAACGGCAGTGCCAATCGGATCTTCAGAATTGACTAGAAAACTTAGGGTTCAGGGTTCAGGGTTCTTCGAAGGGATGAAGGATGAGGGATGAGGGATGAACGAAACCACCTTTTCACCCTGTCATTGTATCCTGGTTTTCGCCGCGTAGCGGTGGCTGAATTGAGGCAGGTCGTTTACGGCCTGTAAATAAAGATCAAAATTCGAAAACCCTGAACCCTGAACCCTGAACCCTGAACCCTGAACCCTGAACCCTGAACCCTGAACCCTCTATGTCTTTTAAACCCTGAACCCCGAACCCCGAACCCTCAAACGTCTTATGTGTGGAATTACCGGCGCCATTGGAAAAGTAACCGAAGCGGATTTGATCCGGATGCTGGATGCCATCAAGCATCGTGGACCGGATGACCGTGGAACGTACGTCAAACCGACCGGAACTGGCGAAACAGTGGTGCTGGGTCACCAGCGACTGGCGATTCTCGATACGTCACCCGCCGGGCATAACCCCATGCCAAATGCCACCCGCCGTCGGTGGATGATCTATAACGGCGAAGTCTACAACTTTCGTGAAATCCGGCGGGACCTCGAAGCACTCGGCCATCACTTCAAGTCTGAAAGCGACACCGAAGTCATTCTGGCGGCCTATGACGAATGGGGCGTTGACCACCTGCAACGACTCAATGGCATGTTTGCCTATGTCATCTGGGACGAAACAACCGACACGCTGTTTGCGGCTCGGGACCGGCTGGGCATCAAGCCGTTTTACTACACGACGCACCACGGAGGCTTTGCCTTCGGTTCGGAAATCAAATCACTGCTGCAAGTTCCAGGCGTCAAAGCCGAACTTGACCTCGAAGCCTTCAACGATTATTTGACCTTTCTCTGGGTGCCAGACCCAAAAACCACGTTTCGCGATATCTTCAAACTTCCGCCAGGACATTTTCTCTTGTGGCATCGCGGAAAACTGACGATTCGACCCTACTGGGACCTCACTTTTGCTGAAGACAATTCGCTGAGTTTGAAATCCTGGGAAGCAACCGTCCGCGAAGAACTGACCCTCTCGGTTGAGCGCAACCTGGTGAGCGATGTCCCGCTGGGCACGTTTTTGAGTGGTGGGGTAGATTCGTCAAGCATTGTGGGCCTGATGACCCGGATGTTTGAGACGCAAACACCACGGCGCAAAGTGCAGACCTACACCGTCGGCAGCACGCCTGAAGATCTGGCGTATGACGTGAATGAGGACGATACGGCCTATGCCCGACAGGTTGGGAAGCTCTTTGAGACCGACTATCACGAAAGCATCATTCGTCCGGATGTGATTGATTTGCTGCCGAAAATGGTCTGGCACATGGACGAACCGGTGGCGGATCCAGCGATTTTGACCAGTTATCTGATTTGCCGCGCGGCGCGTGAAACACTCACCGTGCTGCTGTCAGGGATGGGCGCCGATGAAATTTTTGCCGGTTATCCACGCCATCTGGCCGCCGTCCGACTGGCCAAAATGTACAACCTCGTCCCGCAAGCCATCAGCCAGCCGCTGGTGGCAATGTTGCCCGGCGCTGGTGCTGGCAAACTCAGCAAGCTTTCGCGCAATGTCAAAAAACTCGCCAAATCTGCCGCGCTTCCGTTTCAAGAACGCTATCTTGGGTACGGCACCTATTTCACCGATACTGAGAAACAGGCGCTTTATTCGCCGGAATTGCGCGCGACAGCCAGCACATTTGATGCCTATCGGATGCACCGCACCTACCTGGAACGGGTCAAAGATCAGCACCCGGTCAACCAGATGATTTACCTGGATTTAAAGACGTTTCTTCCCTGCCTCAATTTGACCTATTCCGACAAAACCAGTATGGCGGCGTCGGTCGAAGTCCGTGTCCCGTTTCTGGATCACAAACTCGTCGAACTCAGCGCCCGTGTGCCGGCGGAGTACAAACTCCACGGCACAACGCGAAAGTTCATCCTCAAGCGCTGCCTCGAAGATTTGCTCCCGAAACAGATTTTGTACCGCAAGAAAGCCGGGTTCAGTGCTCCGGTTCGAGCGTGGTTGCTGCGTGATTTGCGTGAAATGGTGGATGACCTGCTTTCGGCGGAAACGCTGAAAAAACGCGGGTATTTTGACCCGGCGGAAGTCCAGCGACTGATCCAGCAACACCGCGCCGGGCGCGAAGATAACGCGCTGAAAATCTACCAACTCTTGACCTTTGAGTTGTGGTGTCGGAAATTTATGGATTGAATTCTGACCTGATGACAAAGTGACAATATGTTGAAACCCGGAACCCGGAACCCGACTATGTCTACACCAACTCAAACTCCACTTCAAACCGAGCACCTGGTGGTTCTATCCAATGTGACCTGGGCTACCTATAAGCAGTTGAGTGCTGATTTGGGAGACAATCGGGCAACACATCTGGCCTTTCTTCAAGGCAACTTGGAAATTATGAGCCCATCACGGTTGCACGAACAACTTGCCCAGTTTCTCACTCGAATTGTCATTTTACTGGCGGAAAGCTTCAAGCAACCGATTGAAGCCTGTGGCGCAATGAGGCTGGAACGAGAGGATGTAGCAATTTCGGCGGAACCAGACGGCTCGTTTTATCTAGCCAATGAACCGCTCATTCGTCGGAAAAAAGCGTTGGATTTTACGATTGACCCGGCGCCTGATCTCATCATTGAAATTGATATCAGCAGCGGTTCACTGGCCAAGTTTGCCATTTATGAAGCGTTCCGCATTCCAGAGATCTGGCGCTATGATGAACGAAAAGGCTTCACGATGTATGTTCTTTCTGAGGCTGGATATGTGCCAACTGAACAAAGCGCAACCTTCACGGAAATCACACGCAGTGAGATTCAACCACTGATTTCCGAGTGTCAGAAGAATGGCCAAACGGCTGCTATCAAAAAGTTTCAATCCTGGCTCAAACTGAAGAAAAAACAGAGAAAGAAAACCTCATGAGTACGGAAGAACTAGAATGTGAAGAAGCAGAGCTGGTTGCAGCAGGGATACTACGAATGCCAGTCGAATCATTGCCGCCTGATTTTTGGGATTTTGTTTCTTTAGAAATCTCACCAGAAGACCTGATTCGAGCTATCTCAGAGGATCGCGACGAAGCCGAACATGTCTTTCTTTACAACACGAGGAGCCGTTTCGTTTGATGATTATGCCTGCTCTTTCACCAATGGAAGCCGAACAGCTTAAAGCCCAGGTTCGTGACTTCTGGAATCACAACCCGTGCGGACTCAAATTTGCCAATGTCGAATTTGGCACCCGCGAATTTTTTGACGCGATTGAAGCCCACCGCTACGCGACCGAAGGCCACATCAAGGAAGTCGTTGATTTCCCGCGCTGGAAGGACAAAAAAGTCCTTGAAATCGGATGCGGGCTGGGAACGGATGCGCTCCAGTTTGCTCGTGCCGGTGCTGATTACCTTGGCGTAGATCTCACCGAAACCGCCGCTCAAACCACCGAACGACGTCTGCGGATGTATGGCGTTCCAGGCCGCACCCAGGTTGCCGATGCCGAACGCCTCCCGTTTGCCGACAACACCTTTGATCTGGTCTATTCCCACGGCGTGCTGCACCACACACCGGATACCGAACAGGCCATCCACGAAGTCCATCGCGTCCTGCGCCCCGGCGGAACGGCCATGGTGATGCTCTATCACCGCAATTCATATAATTATTATGGCAACATTTTGTTTTTCCGGCGGTTAGGCGCACAACTGTTTCGATTTTCCTGGGGACCAAAACTGGCAAACCTGCTCACTGGCGAAGACCTTGACCGGTTAAAAGAGCTGCAACACCGGATGAAACAGGATCCAAAGCGGTTTTTCTCAACCGAGGAATTCTTAAACCAGAACACCGACGGCGTCGGCAATCCGCTGGCCCGGGTATACAGTCGGGCGGAAGTGCGTCGGATTTTTTCAATGTTTTCGCAGGTCAAAACCGAGGTCCATTTTCTCAACAAACGCTGGCTTCCGTTGATTGGGCCGTTATTGCCACGCTTTATCGAACTCCCGCTAGCTCACCGCATCGGCTGGCATTTGTGGATTATTGGGGAAAAGTGAGGAGTAGGGGTCAGGGGTCGGGGGTCAGGGGGTCAGGGGTCAGGGGTTTCGAATCAATGATTGGTTTTGTTTCCGTGGGCTGCGCACCACGGCTATTACACGACGCCCGTGCTGGGCTAAAATCCTTATCCTGGCGCATATGGGGTGACAGGTAACAAAATGACAGGATAAAAAGGCTGTTTCTTTCATCCCTCATCCCTCATCCCTCATCCCTTCGAAGAACCCGGAACCCGGAACCCGGAACCCGGAACCCGGAACCCGGAACCCGAAATCACCGTCCCTGCCCCGAAGGCACTGGCGAGAACAAAAACTTGCTCGTATCAATCCGATTTTCAACCGCTTGCAGGACCGATTCGAGCGGGATGTTCATACAAATGTGATTGTTACAGGTCCGCCGGTGGCAGTTGAGCCGACAGGGGATGTCGAGGCCAATCGTGCGGTCATTGAGGTTAAAGGGTCCGTTGCGCTCTGGGGCGGTTGGTCCATAAATGCCGACAATTGGTGTTCGACAGGCAGCAGCCAGATGCAACGGCCCCGTGTCGCTTCCGACAAAGAGTTCGGCCTGGTGCACCAACGCGACAAATTCCCGCAATGTGGTTGGAAAATACACCGCGTGCCGGGAGGCGGCAGTAATCGTTTCCGCCATTTTTTCTTCGCCGGGGCCGCAGGTCACAATACTTTTCACCCGAAACCGCTTCCAGATTTCATTCGCCAGCCGGCCATATTCAGCCGCTGGCCAGAGTTTGGTCACCCATCCGCCGCCAGGATTCAAAATCACAAACTGATCAATATCGTGACGTTCCAACTGAGTGCGAATAGTCGCAGTCTCCTGGTCTAATGCTGGAAATGGAAATTCGTAGCGCACAGGCATGTCCGCGCCAATGGCGGTGGCCAGTACCAGATTGTTTTCAATCACGTGGTGGGCATTGTCCACTTCGATCTGGCGCGTATACCCGAAACGGCAGGCTGGTTCGCGGAGCGCATTTGATGAAAACCCGATGCGTTGTGTGGCGCCGGCCAGAATACCAACCCCTGCCGATTTAAACAGCCCTTGAAAATCAAGTGCCACATCAACCGGAAACTGACGCAACTCCCTGATTTGCTTTCGGATTGAAGCCCAGGTGTTGCCATCTGAAAGCCGTTTCCGCCAGCCACGGGTATCAAGCACAATCACTTCGTCCAGCATTGGTGAACCAATCAGAAGCGGCGCCGCAATGCGCTCGACGACCCAGGTCAGGCGCGCCTCGGGAAAACTGGCCCGCAACGCTGCGGCTGCCGGCATGGCGTGAACAACATCTCCAATACTGCTGAGTTTGACGATCAAAATGTGCATTCGTGAATCGTGGAACGAGGGAAAAAATGAGGTGGCGGCTGGGAGTTCTCGATTGAAACGCGCAAGCATAGCACACACTTCCGAAATTTGTCCGATTTTGGAGTGCGGTGGCTTGACACCGCTTTGGTAAAAAGCGGCTTGAGGCTTTAAACTGTTGAAACCTGCAAGACATATTCGACATCCATCCACCAACCTCTCAGGCAGCCTCACGCCGCTGCACTCCACACGCCGCACAAAGGATTTGTATGAAACACACTCCCCATTCACTGAAACAAACCTTCCGCTGGCTGTTTGTTGGTCTGGTTGTGGTCGCCCTGTGGCTCACACCGGGCCTTCAGGCATCTTCAAACCCAGAACCGGTTGTCACCTCCCAGGAAGCCGCACCATCTTGCCCACCAGCCATGCAATCTGACCCGGAGGAACTCCAGCGAGTCGCCCGGCAACGCGAAGCACAGCGTGCCAGAGTGCTGCTGGTTGGACGAAAGCAGGAACTCACAGCCATTGTGAACCTGCCCGACGCGCTCACGGCTGACAAAGGGCAGATTGATACCCTGAGCGAGTGGAACCAAAAGGGCAATCAACCGCTCCAGAACGGGTTTGTGCGCCTGATTCCAGAGATTGTGTCGGTGGAAATTGACCGGACGGCGCTCAAAGCCAAAACAGCGGCGGATGAATCAGGAACCATGCTCCGCAAGGTTCAGTCGGATGAACTGGTGACCACGCTGAAATTTCAGATTGCCGGCGCCTTTCAGATTCGGCCCTGCCTGTCGAACGTCCGGCTGCCCAAAGGCACCACGATCTGGACCTACGCCGAAACTGGCGAACCACAAGGCCCGGTCGGCATTGATCTGGTAACACCCGATGGCGACCTGTGGTGCCCCACGATTGAAGGTTCAACCGTCTGGATTGAAATTCATATTCCCAAAGCAGCGTTCAGCAGTTCGGAAACCTTTTCGTTTCAACTCAGCAAAGCGCTGGAAACGTTTCGGCTCAATCGAAAAGGCGTTCCAATATCACTCGAACAGCAACGTGGGGTCTTTCAACCACTGGACGATTCCTGTCTCCAGGACGTCACCTGTGTGCAACCAACCCAGTTGATCAACAATGCCAGCCGGGGTGTCGGCAGAATGCAATTTATCAGCGGCGGGAGCGGCTTTGTGTGTACGGGTGGGTTGCTCAATGACCAGGACACAAGCGGATTTATTCCCTACTTTCTGACCGCCAATCACTGTCTTTCAACTCAAAGCGAAGTCTCGTCACTTGAAGTCTGGTGGGATTACAAAACTTCGACCTGCAACGGGACACCGCCGTCATCCAATTCATTACAAAAGAGTTTTGGCGGAACGCTGCTCGCAACCAGTGCCGGCAGCGATTTTACTTTTATCCGCCTGCAAAGCGTTCCCGCCAACCGAATTTTTCTGGGCTGGAATGCCGGCACCCTTGGCTCAGGCGTCCAGCTTTTCCGGGTGCACAACCCTGGCGGCGACGTGCAGCACTATTCCGAACACCGCACCGTTAGCCCAACCAGCACCTGTCAATCGCTCCCACCGAGCGCGTTTCTCTATTCTGAAGACCTTGTTGCGGCCACGGCTGGCGGGAGTTCGGGTTCGCCAGTTTTGAACAGTTCAGAACAGGTCGTTGGTCAGTTGTTTGGCTCATGTGGCCCGAATCCGGAAGATAACTGTGACCGCCGCAATCGAACCGTGGACGGACGCTTTAGCACGACGTTTTCTCAAATTCGCCAGTTTCTCGAAGGGTCCAGCAGTGGGGGTGATTGCACGCCGACAGCGATTTCAGGCAATACTTTTTCCACAACTGCATCAATTACAAATTCTTCCTGTACTGTAAATTTTGGCACCTATACGTTACCTGATACCGGCGAAGCACTTGGGACCAACCGGTTAAGCAACCTGTATTCATTTAGCGGGTCAAGCGGTGAAAAAGTCACGATTGGTATGGGTTCATCCGCGCTGGATTGTGCGCTGGTGCTCACGATTGTTCAGGGCGAATCCAACACAATTGTGGCCGGAGACGATGATTCCGGTCCAGGGACTGATTCACAAATCTCTTTTACACTCAATACTTCCGGCACATATCGCATTTATGCCACATCGGTCGGTACAACCCAGACCGGCTCATATTCGATCACTTTTTCAAAACAGGCGGCTGGAGGCGATTGCACTCCGACAGCAATTTCAGGCAACAGTTTTTCAACCACAGGTTCAATCACATCGTCATCCTGTGTCGTGAATTTTGGCAGTTATGCACTGCCCGATTCCGGTGAAACGCTCGGGACTAACCGGCTCAGTGTGTTGTATTCATTGAGCGGCGCCAGCGGCGAGAAAGTCACGATTGGCATGGACTCGTCAGCGTTGGATTGCGCGCTGGTGCTCACAATTGTTCAGGGCGAATCCAACACAATTGTGGCCGGAGACGACGATTCCGGCCCAGGTACGGATGCTCAAATTACATTCACGCTGACCACGACTGGAACCTATCGAATTTATGCGACGTCAGTCGGTTCAACTCAAACGGGTTCATTCACGTTCAGCTTTTCCAAACAACCAGCCAGCGGCGGATGCACGCCGACGGCGATTTCCGGCAATAGTTTTTCGACCACGGGAACCATCAATTCCTCGTCGTGTGCGGTCAATTTTGGCAGCTACACCTTGCCGGATTCCGGCGAACCACTTGGCACGAACCGCTTGAGCAACGTGTATTCGTTCAGCGGCGCCTCGGGCGACCGAGTGACAATTACAATGGGTTCGGCCACGCTTGATTGTGCGCTGGTGCTCACAATGGTGACTGCCGATTCGAACACAATTGTGGCCGGTGACGATGATTCCGGTCCAAGCGTTGATTCCCAGATTACATTTACCCTGAATACGGCTGGAAATTACCAGATTTATGCGGCTTCGGTGGGTTCCACTCAGACAGGGTCGTACTCCTTCAGCTTTTCAAGGCAAACTTCGGGCGGCACCTGTACTTACAGCCTGTCACCTGCCAGCCGTGAATTTTCAGCCAGCGGCGGCAGCGGGCAGGTTTCGGTGACGGTCACGGCAGGCACGAACTGTACCTGGACGGCTCAGAGCAATGATTCGTGGATTGTACTTTCAAACACGGGCGGCACAGGCAGCGGAGCGGTCAACTACACGGTTCAAACAAACACGTCTGCCAGCTCGCGAACGGGCACCATTACAATTGCCAATCAGACCCACACCGTGACTCAAAGCGGGGCGGCTGGATGCGCCTTCTCAATTTCACCGTCAAGCCGGCAGTTTGCGCAGGCTGGCGGGTCAGGGTCGGTCTCAATCACGGTGACGGCTGGGACAAACTGTAACTGGACCGCCCAAACCAACGACTCCTGGATTGTACTTTCAAACACCGGCGGAACTGGGAATGGAACGGTCAATTACACAGTTCAGGCCAATTCAACTGGAAATAACCGAACTGGAACAATTTTTGTCGCCGGACAAACCCACACCGTCTCACAAACCGGAGGCGACACGACACCGCCGACAGTCAACGTCGTCTTCCCACGCACCGGAGACACCATCACAGCCAGCACCATTTTGACGATTGGCTGGGTTTCAACCGACAACATCGGCGTCACCAGCCAGGGCATTGACCTTTCGACCAATGGCGGTTCAAGTTTTGGCATTACAGTGGCCACCGGCTTGAGCGGAGCAGTCACGTCATTTGATTTCAGCGTGCCGTCAACCCTGACGACCACTTCGGCACTGGTCCGGGTCACGGCTCGCGACGCAGCCGGGAACCAGGGCAGTGGGACGTCAGGAATTTTCACCATTGCGCAACCGGTTGATACCACGCCGCCTACGGTCACAGTGACAGCACCCACCGGCAAGAAAATTTTCCGAGGCACCAGCTTCCTGACAGCGTGGGTGTCACAGGACACGGGTTCAGGTCTCGCCAGTCACGACATTCAACTCTCACTCGACGCCGGAGCGACCTTCCCGTTTACGCTGGCAACTGGTCTCAGTGGCTCAACCCAGTCTATCAACCTCACGGTGCCGACTTCGGTGCCAAAATCGAAGACTTCCCGCATCCGGGTCATTGCCCGCGACGTTGCCGGTAACGTCGGCCAGGGAGATTCAATTGTATTGAAGCTGAAATAAGGCAGTTCGGAGTTCTGCTTCCAGGCGCAGATTTTTGGTTTTGCACCGCGGAGCGTTGCCGTTCGGAATGCTCAATCAAACTCACACAATGTCTCGTCCCACTGGAAGGCAATCAAAAGAACCTACCTGTGAAGGATTCGGGGCTTAATACGACAACGAGGTTTTAATAAAAAGCCGGGTTTTGAGCCCAGGAACTCCCGCGTAGGCACGCTCGCCCAGGGTGCAAACCCTGGGACCAACAGCCCGCTCTCCCTCCCGCCCCGTCGGCAACCGCCGTAGGCGGTTGCCGACGGGGCGGGAGAAATTGGGGATGACCGTCAACCCAGGGTTTCGAAGACTCCACCCTGGGCTACGAGCCTGCCACCCGCTTCGCAGGTTAAAACCGAAAGCTCGTTGTAGTATTAAGAACATACAAACATTTCGGTTCTGGTGAAATGTTGCAAGCAAAACCTTGAACTCTGAACCTCCGTCCTTTTGTAATGAAGGTTGGTGTGCTAACTTTGTGCTGTTGTCATTCCACAGTAACCAGGTTTCATTCATCACCAACATTTCAGAACATCGTTTCGGAGAGTTTTATGCCCGTTATCCGCTTGATCGTTGAAGGTGAACATGCCGTCGAAGCTTCGCGCAATCTCCAGGAAATTGAAGGACTTACGGCTACGGTCGAACCCATTGTCGAAGAAGACAAAGAACTCACCCTGGCCGCAGTTGCCTCAATTGTCGCGATTACTGGAGGAACCGTCACCGTTGCCAACAACCTCATCGTCTGGTATCGCGACTGGAAAAAAGGCAAAGACGAAAAACGAATCGAAAAAGTCATCATCGAAGGCCCCGACGGAACGCGGGTGTTGATGGAAAACGCCAAACCCGAAGACGTCGCCGCCATCCTGGCCGCTGTGCCCAACCAGTTGCCGGAGTGACTGGCAAAAAACAGAGGCATCAGGATGAAGGATTTTAGCCCGGCACGGGCGTCGTTCAATAGCCGTGGTGCGCTAGCCCACGGTCACGGTTGAATTTATCGAAGTTCAAGCCCCGCAGGAGGCGTCGTATTCAGCCCGTGGGCTTCGCACCACGGCTATTGCACAACGACCCTCCGGGCCTAAATCTACGTGACACCAATGTCCCCAAACCCCTGATTGGCATTGAGGTGCCCTATGTCGTCAGAAATCTTCCTTCATATCAAACTGATTGAACTGGGCAATGGATTGGCTGAACTGCGGTATTTTTTCAACAATCCAAACGCTTACCAGTCCCGTCAGCTCAAACTGGCTGCACTTGAACCGCTCATCACGACGGCGGAAACGGATTACTACACCGTGCGCCCCGCCGATTTGGAGCAGACGGGTCAGAAGCTCTTCAACTGGCTTGACGAAGCTGACCGATTTTTGGCCAGAGCGATTGCCAAAACACCGGTGAACCAGTTGCTGGTGCTGGCGATTTCGACCACGGGAAAACTCGGTCATCTGCCGTGGGAGACGCTCCACGATGGCAAGAGCTTTCTGGTCGAAAGCCAAAGCCCGCGCATTGTGCCGGTTCGCTGGACTGACAAAACCGCAACGGGCTATGCGCCAGCCAATCGGCCCTTGCGGGTCTTGTTTATGGCAACTTCGCCGCAGGACAGCACGTCGCCGCTTGATTTCGAACGCGAAGAAGCCCTCATCCTCGACGCCACCAGCAAAAAGCCGTTGATTCTGACGGTTGAAGAAAGCGGCAACCTTGGTGAACTTCACGAAACAATGACGGCTTTTCCCGCTGACGAGTTGGACGTCTTTCACCTCACTGGACACGCAACGCACACCAAAGACGGTCCACAATTCCTGATGGAATCAGACATTGGCACGACCGAACTTGCAACCGGCGCGAAGATTGCCCAGGCACTCCACCACAAACCCAAACTGGTCTTTCTTTCTGGCTGCAAGACGGGACAGGCGATGAAAGCCGGAGACGTGCCGTCAATGGCCGAAACTCTGCTCAATCACGGGTTTACGGCGGTGCTCGGCTGGGGGCGTTCGGTACTTGAAACCGATGCCAGCCAGGCCGCCGCCGCGCTCTATCACGAACTCTCCGCCGGAGAAAGTCCAACCCACGCTGTGTCAGCCACTTACAAAAAGCTGATTGAAGAAAAAGCGCGTGACTGGCATTTGCTCCGGCTGTATGTGGTTGGTGGCATTCCCCAGCCACTCGTGACGCCGCTCAAAACCAAAGGCCGAAAAGCAGCCGTGCCAGCGTCCGTCGCCACCCGGTTTCTGGATGCCGACCACAAAATCAAAGTTCCAAAGCGCGAAGACTTCGTTGGCCGACGGCGCGTGCTGCAACGCTGTTTGAAAGTGCTCAAGTATGAAACCGATAAGCGGGGTGTGGTGCTTCACGGAACGAACGGTTTGGGCAAAAGCAGTCTCGCCGCCCGGATGTGCGACCGATTGCACGAAGAGTTCACCCTCGTGGCCTGGTTTGGAAAAATTGACCAACGCTCCCTGGTCAACAAACTCTCTGAACACATTCAAAATAAAGGGCTTCGCGATACACTGCTTGATCAAGGAACCGAACTGAAGTTCAAGCTGTGGCCGGTTTTTGAACAAATCGAAAAACCGTTTTTGCTGGTGCTGGATGATTTTGAGCAGAATTTTGAAATGACCAATGGAACCTTGAACTGGCGTGACGGGTTGCCGGTGCTCTCGGTTGATGCGGTTGATATCTTGAAAGCCCTTGCCTTTGCGATTGACAAAACCAACGGACGTCACCGTGTGATTGTCACCAGTCGCTATGAATTTGCGATTGAAGAAGCCTCCCAGTTTCACGTTGAACCAGCTCTGGATGGCCTGCGCGATGCCGACTGGCGGAAAAAGATTCGCCGTCTGGAAGCTGGAAAAACCATTCCGGATGCGCTCAAAGGCGCTCGCGACCACGCCATCTGTGTGGCTGATGGCAATCCGCGCCTGCTCGAATGGCTCTTCAAATTGCTGACTACGCCGGGGCCTGACCTGACAGCCATCCTGGCCGAGATGGATAAAAAAGAAGCTGAGTTCCGGGAAAGTATTCTGGCAGCGGAACTTCTCAAACAACAATCACCAGTGCTTCGGCAGGTTCTGGCACGAGCCGTGGTTTTTGACCATCCCGTTCCATCAGCAGCGATTACCGCCATCTGTGATGATCTTTCCACCGTTGACCAGCACCTGGAGCGCGCCGCCGCTCTGGGATTGATTGAAATCACGCTATTTCCGGGTGATGAGCCTTTCTACCGCGTGCCACGTATTTTGTTGCCGCTGCTGAAACCGGAACAACCCGCCGACCAGAAAGACCTCTGCCAGAAAGCCACAGCAGCACTGTATCAGTTTTGGTGGAAATCCGACAAAGGAGTGACAGAGCCACAAGCCCTGGAAATTCACCGGCTGGCCATTGCAGGTCAGGAAAAGGAAATTGCGGTTAAGTTAGCTATCAGTCTTTCCCGGAATTGGGTCAACGCCAGCCGGTTTCAAGAAGCCGTCAGCTTATGTGAAACCACCCTCAACCTTGTTCCAGATGCGTTTCCGATTCTCCACAGTCTTGCTCGGGCCGAGGCAACACTGGGCAATGTCGAAGAAGCCCTCACCCACTACCAAACTGCGTTGAGAAATTGTCCGGCGGAAGAATTCAAAGAAAAATCTGCCATTCTCCACAATTCAGCTAACCTGGAACGAACTCAAGGTCGGATCGAAGAGGCCCTCGCCTTCAACCATCAGTCATTGGAATTCAACGAACGCAGCGGCAATGTTTTGGGCAAAGCCGCCACCCTGCACCAGATGGCCGGCCTCTTCGCCCAGCAAGGTCGGGTCGCCGAGGCCCTTGACCTCTACCACCAGTCATTGGAACTCCAAGAACGTATCAAGGACGTCTTGGGTCAGGCCGCCACGCTGCACCAGATGGCTGGCCTCTTCGCCCAGCAAGGTCGGGTCGAGGAGGCCCTCGCCCTCTACCACCAGTCGTTGAAACTCAAAGAACGCATCGACGACGTCCAGGGCAAGGCCATTACGATGGCGATGATGGCTCAACTCCTGGCACAAAAAGGGGAATTTCAAACGGCTATTGTTTATTTGCAGGAATCACAGGCCATTCTGAGACAGATCAAATCCCCAGATGCCGAGCAAGTAGGCCGGACATTGATGCGGATTGTTTGGAAGCGATTGAAACCCTGCACGGTGAAGAGAAAGTGCGGGAATTTATCGCGGCCCTGGAATCGGGTGATGGTGAAACGATCCAGACGATATTTAACCTGGTGATGAATCCAGAGCCGTGAGGCCGCAAAACACAGAAGAAAGAAGGTTTTCTTTCGTGTGTTTCGTGGGTTCAATGCCTGAAAAGCGGCGTCACGCCACCGCACTCCAAATCGCCGGGCGTGGTATAATAATCTGTGTAAATCAGCTATTTCGCTGAAAACATTGTATTTCCCTAAACCCTGAACCCTAAACTGAATCAGTCCAATGACAGGAGCACGCATGATGGCAACCCAACTCAAAGACCTGTTACCAGCTTTAACCGAACTGGATCGAGTTGATAAATTTCGGGCAATGCAATTCCTGATTTCAGAACTTGCCAAAGAAGAGGCGTTCCAATCAGGTTCGGATTTGAACTATCCGATTTGGTCGCCTTTTGATTCATTTCAGGCGGCTCAAACATTGCTTGATGCACTTCAAGCCGACGTGAGGACCAATGAGTAGTGTGACGCAATATCTCTTTTCCCAGGGTAATCCAAATTTTGGTACTGCGGGATTGCTTCCACTTCTTCCACTTGAGTTGGACTTTCAATCTCAATCGGTGTCAACAGTAGGGTTGCTTGATACAGGTGCGACGGTCAATGTTCTTCCTTTTAAAGTAGGGCAGCAACTTGGGGCAATTTGGGAGCCAAAATTAGCCACCATCCAATTGGGTGGAAACCTGGCCCAATATGCAGCGCTTCCCCTCATTATATTTGCAAAGGTTGCTCAGTTTGCACCTGTACGGCTGGCATTTGCCTGGACGCAGGCCGAGGATGTGCCAGTCATTTTAGGTCAGGTCAATTTTTTTCTGGAATTTGATGTGTGCTTCTATCGTTCACGGCAGATTTTTGAAATCCAACCCAAAAAGTAAGTCTTTCCATAAGCACCTTACCGGAAATTCCAGGACATTCTTAACCACGAAAAACACGAAAAACACGAAAAAAATCAGATACTTGCCAAATTCAACCTCTCAGTAAATAGAGAATGAAGTGCTTATAAATCCAATATGGCGACAAGTCGCCAGGAATGAAAGCGCCGACAAGTCGGCGCACTCCAAAAGATCGCAAACTGACTTTTTCTAACACGATTATGTGCGAGAATTTTCCAACCCGGTGTGGAAATTCACTCTTCCGGCCTTGAAATGATGGCCTTCCAGACGCTAACTGTTCTCTTTTGGTGTGGCATACGACTTGCACTGAGTTACCTGAGAACTGATTCACCTTCCGCAAGCCCTTCCTCTTCTCCAGTGTAGAAAACCTCCTCAAATCCGGTTTATTTGTTTTTTTCCGCAAAAAATTCACCGTCGCATCTGACGCCCGATTTCCTCCCCTGGGCCTGAACTGATGCCTGCAACCAGTTTGTACTTCTTATGACAAAGGGAGGAAAAGATGAGAAAACAAAGTGTATTCATCTTTTTGCTTGGCGGACTGCTTCTGCTGGGGAGTTCAGTCTGGCAAACCTCTGGGAATAGATATGTTCCCTCCTCTGAGGCAGCCACATTGACGAACCTGAATGTCCCGGTCAAAGCGTTCGTAACCACTTTTCCTTCACCAACCAAACAAGACCTGCCACAGTCTGAAGACGCTCTCTGGCAAGACGTTGATGTGGCAATCACCCGTGCAGTCCAGCTACAGGAACCGAACTGGATCAAACCATTGGAATATCGCTCGGTTGCGCTCAATGAAGGCGCGCTGGCTGGAATTTTGAATCGAGCCCCGCTGGAATTCAGCCCTGAATCCCTCACCAACCGGGTCATCCTGACGTTTCCAATGCCGGATGGCTCTTCTCAGCGGTTTGCGATTGTCGAATCGCCAGTCATGGGGCCAGAACTGGCCGCTGCCTGGACACACATTCGCACCTATGCCGGTCAGGGAATTGACGACCCGACGGCAACCGTTCGGTTTGACGTGTCGCCGGTCGGTCTGCGCGCCATGATCCTTTCTGCCGACGAGACCGTGTTTATTGACCCGGCCAAACGCGGCGGGACCAATCTTTATTTGAGCTATTTCAAACGCAACTACCTGAATGCGGAGAAAGACGCCTTTGAATGCCAGATGACGTCGCCGGAACTCAGCAATCTGGATCAAGGTAATTACAAATTGAGTGTGACGCCGCAGGCACTTCCCTCTGAAAACCCAATCCGGCTGCGAACCTATCGCCTCGTGGTGTGCGCCAATGCCGAATATGGCAATGCTGCCGGAGGTGGTGTTCTGGCCACGGCCCAGGCGGCGGTCGTCACCACCGTGAATCGGGTCACGGGTCTCTATGAACGAGATTTAGCCGTTCGCCTGAGCCTGGTGAATGCCTATGTCTTTGTAGGCACGACGACGGCTGACCCATTTACCGATGGCGCCAACACCAATGCCGGTACAGCCTGGGTTGAAAATACTGCTTACATCAACACCAACTGGGGCGACGCGAATTACGATATCGGTCATTTCTTTTCAACCGGCGCGGGCGGCGCAGGTGATATCGGTCAGGTCTGTGTTGCTGGACGCAAAGCCAACGGTGCGACCGGGCAAGGTTCACCGACCGGCGACGCCTATGATATTGACTATGTCGCTCACGAAATAGGTCACCAGTTTGGTGGTCGTCATACCTTTAACTCAGGCGGCCCTGGTGGATGTGCGGCTGGAACACGTGACACCACTGGTCCGTTGCCAAATACAGTTGAACCCGGCAGCGGGACCACCATCATGGCCTATGCCGGAATTTGCGGGAATCAGGACCTGCAACTGGTCGGTCAGGGTGAAGGCCCGAACGGTGAAGTTTTGACCGGCGCCAGCGATGATTATTTCCATTCAACCAGCATTGAGCGAATCAATGACAACATCACGACCGGCACCAGCACGTGCGGCGCCCAAACCGTCACCGCCAACAACCGGCCAGCGGTGGATGCCGGCGCCAATTTCACGATTCCGGTCAGTACTCCATTCACGTTGACCGCTGCCAGCGGGAGCGACCCGGATAGCAACCCAATTACCTATTGCTGGGAAGAAATGGACCAGGGAACGGCGATTACCTCGGGGAGCGTTCCAAACCCGGATCTGGGCGACAATGCAATTTTCCGCTCGTGGCAGCCAGCCGTCAGTCCATCCCGGACATTCCCTGAACTTTCAGTCATTTTGAATGATCCGACCAAAGAAACCCGGCCTGGGCGCTATGCCAAATCGCTGATTGGCGAAGTCTTGCCCACGACCTCGCGCACGATGACCTTCCGCTGTACGGTGCGCGATAACCAGTCCGGCGGCGGCGGGGTGAACTGGGATTCAATGACGGTCACCTCCAGCGCCGGCGCCGGGCCATTTGTGGTCACGGCCCCAGCCACCGATGTTTGCTGGTCAAACACCCTGGCGCAGACCGTTACCTGGAACGTGGCCAACACCAGCAACGCGCCGGTTTCGTGTAGCAATGTGAAAATTACGCTGTCAACTGATGGCGGCGTGACCTTTCCAACCGTGCTGGCCGCAAGTACCGCCAACGACGGTAGCGAAGCGGTAACTATTCCAGCGGGGGTAACTTCAAGTCAGGCACGAATCAAAGTTGAAGCCGTTGGGAATATCTTCTTTGACATTTCCGCGAAATTCTCACTCAACCAGCCTCCAACGATCACCGCGACGCCAGTCACGGTTGACGCCGGTGAATCAGTCCTGGATGTGCAAATTGCCACGGTGAGCGACCTGGAAGATGCCGCCAGCACACTCACCGTCACCACGGTTGGAATGCTGCCAGCCGGAGTGACCCTTACTGACATTCAGAACACAAACGGCACGATTTCTGCCGATGTGGCAGCGGATTGCACCGCGACGGCGGGAGCCAAAAACATTACCTTGCGCGTGACGGATTCCTGCAGTGGAACGGCTGATGCCACGCTGGTGGTGACCGTTCGCAAGTCACCGCCGACGATTACGGCTGCCGCCCCCATCAGTCGGCAACAAGGCACGCTCGCGACGGTACCGGTGACCATTGCCACGATTGGTGATATTGAAACGCCGATTGCATCGCTTACCTTTACAGTGACGCAACCGATGGGAATCCAAATCACGAATGTTGCCATCAATCCAGGGACGGGCGTGGTCCAGGCCGAAATCCTGGCTGCCTGTACGGCAACCCTGGGTGACAACCTGGTCACGCTTGAAGTTCAAGACGGCTGTGCCCAGACGGCGACGGCGACGTTGACAGTGAACGTCACCGCCAATGTGCCGCCAACGCTTGGGAATTATCTCAACACAACCGTCATCTGGGAGGGCAATGTTGTGGTCACACCAGATGCCGCCCCCAGCGATAATGGCCAGACCGCGCTCGTCACCATTACCGCCACGCCAGTAGCACCGACGCCGTATGCGTTCACCGGGGTCTTGATGGTTGATCAAACCACGGGTGTGGTCACAATTACCAATGCCGGACTTCCAGGCGTCTACCTTGTAACCATCACGGCAACTGATAATTGCGGCGATTCTTCTCAAGCGACATTCCTGCTCAATGTCATTTCAGTCGAACTCAGAAACCTGTACGTTCCCGATACCATGAACAACCGCGTCCAGCGGTTTGACGGCGTGACCTGGTCAACGTTGGGTACCGGAACAGTTGGGTCAGGCAATGGCCAGTTTCATTCGCCTGAAGCCGTGACAACTGACTTCCTTGAGCAAGTGATTTATGTCGCCGATACCGGAAACAACCGAATTCAGTGGTTTGTGACAGGAACTGGATGGTCCAATTTTGCCATGACCGGAAGCAGCCTGAATCAGGTTCGGGCGCCGCAAGGTGTCGCCATGGATCAAACCGGGAATCTCTATGTTTCCGATACCGGAAATGGACGAGTGCTGAGGTTTAATGGCGGAAATCCTGGAAACGCCGTGGTTCTGGCCACGACGGGGAGTGGATCCGGGCAGGTTCGCAGCCCACGCGGACTGGCCATTGATTTAAACTTTAACCTGTATGTGGTTGACCAGCTCAACCAGCGAATCTTGAAAATTTCGGGTGCCGATGTGGTAACGGCTGCCAATACCGGCACGACGCTGGTCACGATGGGCACGGGCCCAAGTCAGGTCCGGTCCCCCGAAGGCATCACGGTTGATAATAACGGGCACGTGTACGTGGCGGACACGGCCAATAACCGGGTGGTGCAATATGCCAATGGAAATCCCGCTACTCCAACGGTTTGGTGCCAGATTGGCGCCAGTCCGGGTCAGGTCCGTGGACCAGAAGGCGTCGCAGTGACCCGATTTCTCATTGGCCCAATGATTGGCCACGCGTTGAGCATCGGAGACACGATGAATAATCGAGTCCAGTCACGACTCCTGGCCGGCGCTGCCTGGACAGTCTGGGGAAACAGCGGCAGTGCGTTGGGTCAGTTCAGAGCCCCCGGCAGATTGCGTTAGCGTTGTTTCTATCGGGTGAAAACCTACCTCCGAAGGCAGGCCCAACCGGCCTGCCTCATAAGCGCCAGGATAAGGATTTTAGGCCCGAAGGGTCGTCGTGTAATAGCGGTGGTGCAAAGCCCACGGTCACGGCCAGGACGAGACCCAATCCCGACAAGAGCATTATTCAATGCCAACGGAAAGGACACGGGTTTTCTTATCCTGGCGCTCATACCGGCCAGCCTTCCGGTTTGTTAAATCAGGCTTGAATCCAAACCTGGTCGAACCCGTGGGCTTCGCACCACGGCTATTGCACAACGACCCTCCGGGCCTCAACCCCCTATCCCCTATCCTCCATCCTCCATCCTCCATCCTCTTGTTCCTTCACCTCTGGGCGTGGTGTAATGCCTCAGGCGAACCAACCATCCACACGATAGAATCATTCTCCTCCGTCAGGTACTTTTCACTCCTGGCGGCTGCACACGAACTCAGATCTTTATCAAACACTTTATTACAACCAGATTATAAGGAGCGCATTTTTATGATGAATAATAAACACCAATTTTCACAATGGGTTACCCTTATTGCAGCAATTGGAATGTGTGTCTTTCAGCCTGGATTTGGCAGGTGGATCGCAAGTGGAAAACCGCTCCTGAAACAATCTCCGAATGTCGCCCAAACGACGTTTTCAACCTATCTTGGTGGAAACAGCAGCGAATCTATTGTGACGACGCTGGCTGATGCGGGAGGAAACAGCTATGTCATTGGGTCAACCAGTTCGACTGATTTTCCAACCCTGAATGCATTTCAATCCACGCTGACACTCCCGACCGTGCCGGGGGCAACGGTGACGAAATTTGATCAAACCGGAAGACTTGTTTATTCGACCTACATTGCCGGACGCGAACTCCTGACGATCCACGACGCCAGAGTTGATGCCGGAGGCTCGCTCCATTTGGTTGGATCAACCACGGCGAAAAACCTGCCCACGGCCAAAGCCTTCCAGCCAGAAAATGGCGGACGCCGTGATTTGTTTGTCGCCAAGCTAGACCCGTTCGGAGGGCTCGTGTTTTTGACCTATCTCGGAGGCCGCTCCAACGAAGAATTCAAAGCCTTTGAACTCGACTTTGCCGGCAATCTGTTTATTGCCGGCACAACGCTTTCGGCCAACTTCCCACAAAAGCGCGCCTTCCAGAAAAAAACGGATGATCCAAACCGTGACGGAGAGATTGATGTGTTTGTGACCAAGCTTGATCAAGCCGGGAAGTTGGTGTTTTCGACGCCGCTTGGCGGAACGGGAAACAACACCGAAGCCCTCGTGGCCATGAAAGTTGATCGTTCGGGAAATGTCGTCCTGGCTGGCACAACCGATTCCAGTTCATTTCCGACCAAAAAAGCCTTCCAGCCAAAACGCCGGGGCACAACTGATGTCTTTGTAACGAAGCTCGATGCGCGTGGAAAAGCGATTTATTCAACCTACCTTGGCGGCGGTGCTCCCGATCTGGTCCACGGTATTGCCCTTGATCAATCAGACAATGTAGTGGTTTTCGGGATTACCAACGCGGTTGATTATCCAACCGTCAATGCGTTTCAAACCGCTTATAGCGGGGCAGAAGATATTTTTCTGACGAAGTTGAATGTCATCGGCGGTGTGGTTTTTTCGACGCTTCTGGGTGGCAGCAGCAACGAACACATTGGATTACCGGCGACCTACACCAACGGATTAAGCATTGATGCAGCAGGGTTTATCTACGTGAATGGCTACACGCTTTCCACTGACTTTGGCACACGCAACGCTGCCCAGCCAGTCAGCACTGGCGGTGGAGACCACTTTGCGGCTCGACTTTCACCAACGGGAGAGATGATCTTTTGTACCTATCTGGGCGGACGTGCCCGTGAAGAACTCGGGCGTGGGTTTATTGATTCCGGTCAGAATTTGTATGTCATCGGTACAACCTGGTCGGGAAATTATCCGGTGGCCAATGCCTTCCAGCCCGAACATGGCGGCGCGGCTGATGTGGAAGTAACAAAATTGAACCCGCAAGGTGAACTTGTCTTTTCGACCTACCTTGGCGGAAGCAGCCTGGATCTGATTACCAATGCCGTTGAAGCCCCGGACGGTTCGTTTGTCGTGACCGGAGAAACAACTTCAAGTGATATTCCACTGGTGAACCCATTTCGGAGCACACAAGCCGACCTCTTTGTGTTGCGTATTTCGCCGAGCGGCACGGTTGTTTACTCGACATACATTGGTGGGAATGGAACAGATAAACTTTTGGCAGGAAATGGATTAACCGTTGATCAGTCAGGAAATGCGTACCTTTTTGGTGAGACCAATTCGACTGATTTCCCACTGGTCAACGGAGGCAGCAAACAACCTCAATCAACCTCTGACCTCGACTTTTTTATCACGCGGCTTGGTGCCCAGGGCACAGTTTCCTTTTCAACCTGTGTAGGTGGAACATCGCTTGAACTCAACGGCTTTCCATTACTTTCCGCAACTGGGCGAGTGGTGTTTTTCGGCCAGACCCGATCCTCCAATTTTCCGTTGACGAATGCTATCCAATCAAACCTCAATGGCGAACAGGATTTGTTTGTCACTGCGATTGAAACTCAATAATACCGGAGAGGGATAAGAAACGAGTCACTGTAATGACAAAACAGTCCCCTTTACTTCCCACGTTTTAACTGTTCGTTTTGCCGTTTGAGATTTTCCAATGTTTCCTGGATTGAAGGAACATTCAGTTGGGCTCGTTCCTGGTCAGTTACAGCCTTTTGGTCAAAGGGTTCAACCGTCCACTGATTGTTTTCCATTTTTGACTGGGTACCGTAAATTTGAGGCTTCCCAACCGACCATAAATAGCGATCCCAGGTCGCGGCTGAAAGCCATTTGGCCTGCTCGACGTTTGGATCCAGTTCAAGTGCTTTTTTGCAGAACTGATGAGCCATCAAATAATCTTCGGATTTCAAGCTATGTTGGAAAATCATGGCGGCATGATAATAATCGTGTCCTGTTTTCAGACGACCTGCTTTGATGAATTGCTTGACTTTGGCGCGTCGTTGCTCATCGTGCCTGGATACCACCTTCCAATTTATTTCTTCCGGGATCCGTTCAGCCTGGTCTTCTTTGTACATTGTAAACAATTCAGGATCATAGAGATGAGCATTCTTTTTCAGCATCTCGTCCCAGTTCTTTTTCAACCGCTTCTCCAGTTTTGACCATTCCTTTGATTGTCGTAATCGGGTTAAATCTGGATCGAAGCGTGCGTGCGGCCAGCTTGAGTACCCTTTATCCAGAGCTTTTGAAAGTGCGGCCAGAGCTTTGGACCTTTGGTTCAGAAGTTCATAGTCGCAGGCCAGATCATAGTTCATGATGGCATCATCTTCGCCGCGTTTTGTGGCCTCGTGAATATAAGCGATTGCCTCTTGATAATTTTTAGATTTGTAAGCCTGGCGACTAAAATAAAAGAGTAATCCTGATTCCTCTGCCGTCCGCCAATTTCCCTCATCGTTTCTGAACCAGTCTCGTCCCCCCTGCTCAGTGATGCAAAGGACTTCGGTGCGATCTGGAGTTGTCCAAAAAGTACCATTGGCTAAGTCTTTCATATGTTGAAGGGCAGTTTCTTTTCTTTGATCAATCTTGCCCAATTTAGCAGTAAGCAGTTTTTCAAGCTCTTTTGGATCTGTTTCTGGCTTAATTCCTAAGGCCAATAAATTTGACCGCAAAAATCGGCTGGTAAAATATGATAAATAGTGCTCGCCTACTTTGCCTGCATTTAACAACGAGGATTGGTGCGCTAAAAAGGCTTTAATTTCAGTAATTTGCTGATCTGACGCAGAGAGCAGCCCTGGAAGCGGAGGCTGTTGCGGGGTGACGGCAGATTGGGTTAACTGGCTGGCATAAGTTTTCTTACTTATGGAACTGCTCCAGGTATAAAATCCTAAGTACCTTACCGAAAATTTCCAGACATTTTAACCACGAAACACACGAACGACACGAAAAGAATCAAACACTTACCCAATCCAATATCTCAGGAAACTTATGACAAGGTACTTATAAGCAGTAGGATCATTAATGTAAATTGTTTGAGCATTAGTTGCTTTTTCATAAGTATCCCCATTGTACCAGGATAAAACCTCAGAAGGCTGAAACACATTTGTGCATGATTGGAAGTCAATTAAGTACCTTACCGAAAATTTCCAGACATTTTAACCACGGAAAACACGGAAAAAAATCAAGCACTTCCCAAATCCAATATCTCAGGAAACTTATGACACGGTACTTACAACATCAGTTCCTTGAATGAATCAACCCATTTCGCTCTCGTTGATTCCAAACAAAGGTTTTTTGCAACCAGGAAGCCCTGCCACGCCGAATTGCTGGCCCAAAATGGACTGTACTGGAATCTCTGGACCTCATCCAGCACGATGGATTTTGAGAATTAGGGTTCCGGGTTCCAGGGTTTCGAATTTTTGTCCTTTTTGTTTTTTCGAAAACCCGGAAGCGCGGAACCCGGAAGCTCGCTCACCCCAACTGCCCACTGATAATCGCCCACGCGGTCAATGCACTGTTGAAACTGACGTAAAACCCATAGGCATTGTACAAAGCGCTTCCCCAGTTGCTCTGTACATCAACGGGCAGCGCGGCATTTGACACCGGGTCCGAAAGGGTTCGCACAAACCCAAAGGCCATGCCCTGGGTGCAACAGGCCAGCCCCACAATGGCGTCATCCATCTCAATACAGGCAAAATCAGCAAAGTTCCCTTCCGTGTTTCCAACAATAAAAGTAGCCGTCGTCAACAACGAAGTCCCCTCGGGTGTCATGTTGTAAATCAACGGAATCGGGTCCCCCATATCAAGATTGTCAGGGTCGAAATCACTCAGCGTATAGTCCGTGCTGTAATACTGATTAAACTGCTGAGTAATTGATTCCAGGTCCGATTCAGTCGTCGGCACCGGAAACAGCAAATAGTCAAAATTTGGGGCTTCCAGAACTGACCAGTTGGCAAGCCAGTCATTGCGATAGGTCGGCCAATCTGGCTGCGGAACATCCGGAAGGTGAAGTGTCGCGGCCTGAACTACCCGCACTGTTCCGGTGTGATCGTACACCTGGGCTCCGCCAGCCGTTCCGGTTGAGAGCACCAGGGATGGCTTCACCGCTGCAATCAGATTGGTAACCATTTGCTCCAGATAGGTCGGCCCCGGCCAGGGATAATGCGTGTTTGATTTAAACAGCAGGACATTCCGCCCCTGGATTTGAACCAGCCGGTAATATCCCCAATAAAGCCAGGGATCTGACCCTGAATAGGGCGGCATACCCCAGTTGTATATCTGCCAGCCGCTCCAGTAGGCGGTGTTTTGTTCTGAATAAGGCATCGTGCTGTTGCTGTTGCAGAAAACCTGCTCCAGGGCCGCCCATTCGGTTGGCGACCAGGTTATGAGAATCACGTCGGCCTGGGGGAGCGCTCCGGCGGGCGTGTCGAGTAAAACCGGAGCTTGCTGACCAATCAAACTCCAGTCAATCGAAGGCAGCGGCGGCGTGTTTTGAATCACGGGCACAAAATAGGTGTCTTGTTGAACTTGTCGCATGGGTTCGGCTCCTGTGGTGAAGTTGTGTTTTTGGCAATCGCGATGGTTTCTCAAACAAATCTTTCAAACAATTACTGTTGATCAAGTCAAAATCAAGGACAAATCTGGCTGGACTGGCGATAAGTTGCCAAATATGAAAGCGCCGACAAGTCGGCCCACTCCAAAGAGATTTCCTGTCTTCAAATTTGCGGGTAATCGGCATATGATGACGCCGCTCCACTCAAAAAACTCAACTCTCTTTTTCCTTTATCCAGGTTCCACAACATCGCAGTTACTTGACGCTGAACTCAATCAGGGTAGGGTTTGCCGCGCCGGCCCCTGGTTGCTTCATGTCTTCCTCCTCAACCGATACTGGTCAGGTTCTTCTCCCCCGGAAGACTGGCCAGGTTTGCCCTGGAGCCAAATCGTATGCCCTCCCCTCAAAGCCAGAGCCGTCCTGCTTCCCGACATTTGTTTCAGCCTGCCATTGGATTTGTTCTCAGTCTGAGTTGCTGTTTGCTGCTCGGATGGCACGGGTTCCCGGTCAATAAACCTGCCGCCGCTTCATTTTCTCAAGCTCCAAAATATTCTGAAGCCTCCCCTATTTCGCTCTTTGCGGCTGGGCATGGGAACCCCTATGTCAATGTGACGGATGGCCGCCCGCTGAGTGGCGAATTGACGCTGACGGCTGAAAATACTTCGACGGCTCGACTGGCACCGCTCGCACTGACGGCTGGAGATTTTACCGGGGATGGATGGCCAGATCTCATCAGTACATACACCGATGGCTTTCAAGGAATCGTGCGCCTGCATCCTGGAAATATGGATGCACGCTACCCGACATCACCAGCGGCACAGGCTCACAAACAGGCTGGAACGTTTTCAGATGAGCCATTCCTATCGGCAAGGACGGAAGTTTTGATCCCACAGCCAGCCCACTTCGTTGGAACGGGAGATTTTAACGTTGATGGTCGGCTCGATCTCGTAACGGCGGCCCAGGGCGGAACGGCGCTGTTCTGGCTCGCGGGCAATGGTCAGGGTGGATTTGAAGCGCCACTCATGATTGAGGTAAATGGACTGATTACGGCCTTTGCGAGCGGCGAAATCAACCAGCCGGATGGGGCACAGGATATCGTGGTTGGAATCACTCGCCAGGACCAGGCCCTGGCACTTGTCTTTGAATCAACCGCTCGCGGATTGTTTGGCACACCGAAAACCATTGCACTTCCCTTCCCGGCAACAAGTCTGGCACTGGGACGTGTCAATGATGATTCCTGGTCAGATCTGGTCGTGGCGGCTGGCACCGAGTTGCAAGTCATCCAAGGCCGGGATCGCCTTTCGGTTCTGAATGAACCGTCGTTTGACGCCGCACTCAAAGCCCGACGAGTTTTTTCTGAACCGGTTGTCAGTGTGGCGACTGGCCGTTTTACCAGCACCACCCACGATGACATTGCCCTCTCAACCCAAAGTGGAGAAGTTCTGGTACTCGATGATGTTGACCAACGACGGCGCGAACTGTCGGAATCGGACGAATCTTCATCGGAAACCCGCCGTCCAGTGGCCCTGCCAGCACAAATCCCACTGGAACAATGGCAATCACATCAGCTTGGACAGATCATCCCTCAGGCCAGACTTGTGGTCACCAAAACATCGAGTCTTCCGACGGATGACCTGATGGTGGTTGGTGCCGGAAGCCAGCTTCGATTGCTGACAGCCGTTGGAAAAGTGGATTCCACATATTCTGGATTGGATTCGGAACTGGTTGAATTTTCAGCTTTTACGCCACCAGTTGCGGCACTTCCGATGCGCTTGAACGGTGATGGCCTGGATGATCTGGTAATTTTGAGCGACACCGAACAGCCGCTCTCCAAACTTGTCACTGAACCGCTGGCGACGTTTGTGGTGACCAATACCGGCGATAACGGCGGCGTCAACCCGGCGGCGGGTGCCGGAACCGGGACGCTTCGACAGGCAATTGTGGATGCCAATGCCACCGTAGCGGCAGATATGATCTCGTTCAACATTGCGGGCGCCGGCGTCCAAACCATCACCCTGGCGGCAACATTGCCGAACATTACCCGCCCGGTCACGATTGACGGCACCACCCAACCTGGTGCGAGCACAGGCACCTGGCCACCAACCTTGTTGATTGAACTCAACGGCACCAGCGCAGGTGCCGTTAATGGACTCAATTTCACTGGCGCCAACAGCAACAACAGCGTGGTCAAAGGGTTGATTGTCAACCGGTTTAATGCCGCCAGCCCGAGCGGGATCGGTATTCGTGCTGCCGGCCCAACCAACATCACCATTCAATATAACCTGATTGGGACAGATTCAACCGGAAACGTGGCTTCGGCCAATCGGATTGGCATTTCCATCAGCAACACCAGCGCATCATGCGTGATCGGCGGCACGACCGTCGGTGAGCGAAACCTGGTCAGTGGAAATTCAGTTGATGGGATCAATGTCTCAAGTGATACGGCGGATGGAGCGACGATTCGCGGCAACATCGTCGGCCTGAATGCTGCCGGAGCGGCTGATCTCGGCAACACCGTTGATGGCATCGGGCTGGCCAATAGTGTAGACAATGTGACCATCGGCGGCAGTACCGCCAGCGACCGCAACATCATTTCCGGCAATGACGGAGACGGCATTGAAGTCAACAACCTGGACATCAGCGGAACGCTCATCCAGGGAAATTTCATCGGTACTGACCTCACCGGCGCCAGTGACCTGGGGAATACAGGCCGGGGAATTTTTAATAATACAACGCCGGGAACCGCTATTGGCGGAAGTACGGCGACGCCGGGAACCGCTCCAGGAAATGTCATTTCCGGCAACAATGACCAGGGAGTTGAAATTCTCAATGACACTGCCGATGGCGTGACGATTCGTGGCAACATCATTGGTCTGAATGCCGCTGGCAATGCCGATTTGGGCAACACACTCAATGGCGTCCGGGTCGCGACCAGTGCTGACAACACTGCTATCGGAGGCACCGCCGCAACTGACCGCAACGTGATTTCCGGCAATGATGAAGACGGCGTGGAAATTACCGATGCGGCAACGCCAGTGATTGCAGGAACAATGATTCAGGGAAATTTCATCGGCACCGACCTCACTGGCGCGGTGGATCTCGGCAATACCGTGAACGGCGTTTCGATTACGAATGCCCCTGGAACAGCCATTGGTGGCACGACGACGACCCCAGGAACGGCGCCGGGCAATGTGATTTCCGGAAATAACGGTCAAGGAATTGACGTGAGAAATGACCCGGCTGACGGCACCACGATTCAAGGCAATATCGTCGGCCTGACTGCGGCGGGAACAGCAGATCTTGGCAATACCCAGGATGGAATCCGCATTGCCAACAGCGCCGACACCACCGCGATTGGTGGAATGACCGCCACGGTCCGCAATGTGATTTCCGGCAATGACGACGACGGAATTGACGTCAACGACAATGCGATTACTGGAACCGTCATTCAGGGCAATTTCATTGGAACTGACCTGACCGGCGCCGTTGATTTGGGAAATACCGATGACGGCATTGTCAACACCAGTGCCCCAGGAACCACCATCGGTGGGAGCACCACGACACCTGGAACCGCCCCCGGCAACGTCATTTCAGGCAACAATAGCGATGGCGTTGAAATCGTTAACGATGCCGCTGACGGAACGACCTTCCGAGGCAACATCATTGGGTTAACGGCGGCGGGAACTTCCAACCTGGGCAACGGAGCCAATGGAATCCTGGTCGGCACCAGTTCCGACAATACCGTGATTGGCGGCAGCACGGCCAACGACCGCAACATCATTTCTGGAAACACAGCCAACGGCATTGATGCCAGCAGCACGGCTTCGACCGGCACGATGATTCAGGGCAACTATATTGGAACAGATATCAATGGAACGGCTGACCTCGGCAACGGTCAGGACGGCATCACCACCAGCAACCCGGCCTGTCAGATTGGTGGAAGCACCACGACGCCGGGAACGGCACCCGGCAATGTCATTTCCGGCAATGACAGCGATGGGGTCTCGATTTCCAACGATGCGGCGGACGGATGCACCATCAACGGCAACATCATCGGCCTGAGCGCCAATGGTACGGCTGATCTTGGCAATTCATTCAATGGCGTTCAGATTTCCGGTAGTGCTGACAACACGCTGATTGGTGGAACGACTGCCAACGACCGCAACATTCTCTCTGGCAACGATACCAGCGGCATGTTGCTCACCAGCACGGCCAGTACCGGAAGCACCATCCAGGGAAATTTCATCGGAACGGACATCACGGGGACGCTTGATGTGGGCAATACCCAGGATGGGATCAATGTTGACAACACACCGGGCGCCCAAATTGGCGGCATGACAACGACACCGGGCACCGCTCCTGGCAATGTTATTTCCGGTAATAACAGCGATGGGATTGAAATCACTGGCGACACGGCTGACACCAGCGCCATTCGTGGCAATATTATTGGATTGAATGCCACCGGCGCCGCTGCGGTTGGAAACGGAGTGAATGGTGTTTTGATCACCAATAGCGCCGACACCGCCACGGTTGGCGGCACCACGGCCAATGAACGCAACGTCATCTCCGGCAACGGTCAGGACGGCGTCAGAATTACTGCCACTGATACAACCGGCCATATCGTCAGCGGCAATTTCATTGGAACGGATATCAACGGCACGGCTGATTTGGGGAATTCCCTGATTGGGGTTGAAATCATCAGCAGCTCGGGGAATACCATCGGAGGCACAACGGCGGGTGCACGCAATATCATTTCGGGCAATACCCAGGATGGCGTCTCAATGAACACTGTCCCCGCCACCAATAATCTGGTCATCGGCAATTTCATTGGCACGGACGTCAACGGCACCACGGCATTAGGAAATTCATTTTCCGGAGTGCGCATCAACGGCTGCTCAAACAACACGGTCGGCGGCACCACGGCTGGCACCGGCAACCTTCTGTCAGGCAATGCGGGTGATGGCGTTGCGATTTTGGGTGCGGCGGCAACTGGAAATCAAGTCATCGGCAATTTCATAGGGACAGATATCAACGGCACGGCTGATTTGGGCAATTTGCTCAATGGCGTCGAAATCATTGGAAGTTCTGGCAATACCGTCGGCGGCACGACGGTGAGCGCACGAAACATCATTTCTGGAAACACCCAGGATGGCGTTTCAATCAACACCGCACCAGCGGCGAATAATCTGGTCATCGGCAATTTCATTGGAACAAACGTCACCGGTACGTCAGCGCTGGGGAATTCCTTTTCCGGTGTGCGCATCAATGGTTGTTCAAACAACAGGGTTGGGGGCACAACAGCGGGTGAACGCAATATCCTTTCAGCAAACACCGGCGACGGTGTGGCAATTTTGGGAGCAGCGACCGGAAACCAGATTGTGGGCAACTCCATCGGCACCACCGTCAACGGCACTGGAGATTTAGGCAATCTTCTGGCTGGAATCGAACTCCTGACTGGCAGTAGCAGCACTGAGGTTCGTGGGAATGTGATTTCCTGTAACCACCGCCAGGGAGGCACCATTACGGCGCTCAATGCCAACATCTATATCACTGGTTCAAACAGCAACACGATTGCCGGGAATATCATTGGACTCCAGGCAAACGGCAGCACCTTTGCCCCCAATGGCGGGCCACGGGGGGTGTTTCTGGCCAATGGTTCAAGCAGCAATCAGGTTGGCGGCACCACGGTCGCAGACCGGAACGTGATTTCCGGCCATCAACACAACGGCGTTGAAATCTTCAACACCGCGACCGCAAATCAAATCCAGGGGAATTTCATCGGCGTGGCCAGTGATGGGACAACCGCCCGAAGCAATGGGAACAATGGTGTTGGAATTGGCGCCGCCAGTAATAACCTGATCGGCGGAACCGGCGCCGGTGAAGCCAATCTGATTACAGCCAATGGACGCAATGGTGTCAGCATCTCCAGCGGCACCGGCAATCAAGTTTTGAGCAATGTGATTTTTGCCAACACGCTGCTTGGAATTGATCTTGGTGACGATGGCGTCGTCCAGGCCAACGACACAGGTGACGGAGACAGCGGCGGCAACAACCTGCAAAACTTCCCGGTTCTGTCAGCCGCCTACTTTACCGGCACCACAACCCAGATTCAGGGAACACTCAACAGCACGGCGGGTCGGACGTTCCGGATTGAATTTTTTACCAATCCGACATGTGATAGCTCAGGCAATGGCGAAGGCCAGGTGTTGCTCAGTTCAATGGTGATGACGACCAATGGCAGCGGCAACGCCACCATCAACGTCACTCTGGCCATGGCGACAACACTCGGGGAAACCATCACCGCCACGGCGACTGATCAAACCAGCCAAGACACTTCAGAGTTTTCAGCCTGCCGCACCGTCACACTTGCGCCGCCAACACTGACCAAGTCATTTACGCCAGACACGATTCTGGTTGGTCAGACGTCAGTTTTGACCTTCACGATCACCAACCCAAACAGCAACAGTGGATTGTCTGGAATTTCCTTTACCGATCCACTGCCGGGCGGTGTCCTGATCGCCAATCCAAATGGCCTCGTCAATGGATGCGGAGGAACAGTGACCGCGACATCCGGAACGGGCACTATTACTTATGGGAGTGGCAACCTTGCTGCGAACGGAAGCTGTACCTTTAGCGTGACGGTCCTTGGAGCGACAACCGGCACCAAGGTCAACACCACCAACCCGATTTCCGCAATGGAAAGCGGCTCAGGAGGCACGGCCACCGCCACCCTTGTGGTTGGCGAAACAGTTGAATTTGCCGTGCTGTATGTTGCCGACACAACCAATAACCGCATTCAACGCTTTGACGGAACGACGTGGTCACTCGTCGGTACCGGTGTGGTTGGCTCAGGGAACGGTCAATTCCGGGCGCCGGAAGCGGTGACCGCCAATCCATCCGGGCTCGTGATCTATGTCGCCGATACCAATAACAACCGCATCCAGTGGTCAACCGACGGCGGAGCAAACTGGAGTAATTTCGCCACCGTCGGTTCAGCGCCAAATCAGGTTCGGTCACCGCAAGGAGTAGCACTTGATCGGGACGGCAATCTCTATGTCTCAGATACCGGAAACGGACGGGTGATGCGCTTTACGGGTGGTCTTCCTGGCGCTGGCGTCATCATTGCCACCAATGGTGCCGCGAGCGGTCAGGTGAGTGGTCCACGCGGGCTCGCCATCAACAGTGCCTTTGAGCTTTTTGTGACGGATGAAACCAATAGCCGGATTCTCAGGATTAACAACGCCAACACGGTGCTCACCGGCACGTCCGGCACCATCGTCGCCACCGCCGGGTCAGCGCTCAACAAAGTCCAGAATCCTCAGGGAATTGCAGTTGATAACACCGGCAATATGTATGTTGCCGACACGGGAAATTCCCGCATTCTGCGCTGGACCAATTCCAATCCAAATAATTCAACCTCTTTGGCATTGGTTGGCAGTCAACTCGGCCAGGTGAATCGGGCTGAAGGTGTTACCATCTGCCAGTTTGCCGCAGGCCCCTTCGCTGGACAGTCGTCGCTGGTGGTTGGCGACACCCTCAACAACCGCATTCAAGGTCGGTTGCTGGCGAGCGGCCCCTGGGCATTGATCGGCGCACCAAATGGCATCGGTAGCGGGGTTGGGCAATTCCGGGCACCGTCCAAAATTCGGTGAGACGGCACCTCGAAGAGGTAGCGATAAGGTAGCCTGGGGTGGCTTTATACCCCAGGGTCCAGTGCCCATAAGCGCCAGGATAAGGATCGGAGTCCTGCAGGGACGGCATTGAATAGCCGGGGTGCGTCAGCCCCCGGTCCCGGTCAGATCAAGGCCAAAGCCCTGCAGGGGCGACATAAAACACAAGCAGATGGTTCAAATTTTCCCCTTCTGTAAATTTTTCCGTGATGGGCTCAGAATTCAGGTTTCAGCCTGCGAAGCAAGTGGGAGAAAGTAGCCCCCGGTGCAACCGGGGGATCGGTCGGTTGTTCCTCTCAGCCTGCGCAGCCTAGATTTTGTGCAAACAGGATAGGTCGCCAACGTGACAGAACGGAGCATCGCTTGCTCATCAAAATCCAGCTATTTAAGTTATTTTTCCGGTTTTGTCTATTGAGGCTCAGCAACTTCAACCACCTGGATCAAATTCACCGGGGGCTATTGTCTGTCACCTGCTTCGCAGGTTAAAATCAAAACCTCGCTGTAGTACTAAATGCTATCAACCATCGCCTGTGCCTTTTCATGATCGTCCGATTCCAGGGCCGCCATAAATTCCTGCAGGGTTTCCTCACCGTGCAGGGTTTCAATCGCCATAAAAATAACCCGCATCAATGTCCGTCCCACTTGCTCGGCAATTGGGGATTTGATCTTTTCCAGGATAACTTGTGATTCCTGCAAATAGGCAATAGCCGTTCGGAACTCTCCCTTTTGTGCCAGGAGTTGAGCCATCATCCCCATCGTTATGGCCTTGCCCTGGACGTCGCCGATGCGTTCGGTGAGTTCCAACGACTGGTGGGAGAGGTCGAGGGCCTCCGTGACCCAACCTTGCTGGGTGAAAATGTTGGCCAATTCATGCAAGGTGAGGGCTTTGCCTTTAATGTCTTGAATATCTTCTTTAAGCCTTAAAGATTCTTTGTAAAGAGCAATAGCTTTTTCTGTCTGACCTTGTTGCGCGAAGAGTCTGGCAAGCTCATGTAGTGTGGCAGCTTTGCCCTGTACATATCCAATGCGTTCAAAGAGTTCTAATGATTCCTGGAAAATGGCAAAAGCTTCATCTATTTTGCCTTGCTTGGTATAGAGAATGGCTATTGCGTGTCGTGAAGAGGCTTGGCCTTGAATATGCCCAATATCCTCAAAGTGCTTCACTGCTTGCTGATAAAGAGTGAAAGCATCGCCTATCTTTCCTTGTTGGGCGTGGAGAGTCGCTATTTGGAGCAAAGTAGCAGCTCCACCTTGAATATGCCCAATGCTTCCATTGAGTTCTAACGCTTGCTGGTAAAAAGTAAGTGCTTCTGCAACTTGGCCCTGCTGGGAGAGTAGATTAGCAAGGTGGTAAAGTGTAGCGGCTCTGCCTTGAATATTCCCAATTTGTTCATTGATTTCTAAGGACTGATTGAACAGCGCAACGGCTTCACCAACTCGGCCTTCGGAAGCAAGGATAATAGCAAGAGCATGAAGCGAAGCAGCTTTGCCTTTAACATCACCAAGACGTTCGTCAATCGCTAATGCTTGGTAAAGAAAGGCGAGCGCTTCGTCTTTTTTTCCCTGAGTTAGATAAAGACTAGCTGAATTATGAAGAATGTTTGCTCTTTCTATCATCTCTTCCACTGGGCAATGAAATAATGCAGATTGGAAATAAGCCTGCGCTTCTTCGATATTACCTAGTGCTTGTTTGGCCTGAGCTAGATTTTGGAGAATCAAAAAATCGTTAGGTGAGATTTCCAATGTCATTTCACACAACTTGGTCGCTTCATGAAATCGGCTAGTGTTGACCCAATGCCGGGAAAGTCGGCCTCCTAATTCAATCGCAATTTCCTTTGCTTGGCCTAAGATGGCTAACCGGTGAATTTCCAGAACTTGTGGTTCAATGACTCCATCGTCGGGTTTCCACCAAAACTGATACAGCACTGATGTGGCTTTCTGGCAGAGGGCTTTCTGGTCGGCGGGTTGTTCTGATTTCAGGAGCGGCAGCAGAATGCGTGGCACTCGGTAATGGCTCACATCACCAGGAAGTACTGTGATTTCAATCAGTCCCAGGGTAGCGGCGCGCTCCAGGTGATGGTCAACGCCGGAAATATCGTCGCAGATGGCTTCAATCGCGGCTTTGGGCACCGGGTGGTCAAAAACCAGGGTTCGTGCCAGTACCTGCCGAAGCACTGGTGATTGTTGTTTGAGAAGTTCCGCTGCCAGAATGCTTTCCCGGAAGGCAGCTTCTTTTTTGTCCATCTCGGCCAGGATGGTCATCAGGTCAAGCCCCGGCGTGGTGAGCAATTTGAAGAGCCATTCGAGCAACCGTGGATTGCCATCAGCCACACGGATAGCATGTTCGCGGGCGTCTTTGAGGTCAGTTGGAATGGTCTTTCCAGCTTCGAGACGGCGAATCTTTTTCCGCCAGTCGGCATCGCGCAAACCATCGAGGGCGGGTTCAACGTGAAACTGGGAGGCTTCTTCAATCGCAAATTCATAGCGGCTGGTGACAATCACGCGATGGCGACCATTGGTTTGGGAAATCGCAAAGGCGAGGGCTTTCAAGACGTCAACGGCATCAACCGAGAGCACCGGCAATCCGTCACGCCAGTTCAACGCGCCACCGTTTGTTTCAAAATTTTGCTCAAAGTCATCCAGCACCAGCAGGAACGGCTTTTCAACCTGTTCAAAAACCGGCCAGAGCTTGAATTTGAGTTCGGTATGCGGATCAAGCAGTGTGTCACGAAGTTCTTTATTTTGAATATGTTCAGCAAGTTTGTTGACCAGCGAAGGCTCGTCAATTCTCCCAAACCAGGCCACGAGGGTGAACTCTTCGTGCAATCGGTCACACATCCGGGCGGCGAGACTGCTTTTGCCCAGACCTCCCATCCCGTGGAGCACCACGCCTAGCCGGTCAGATTCATACCGGAGCACTTTCAAACAGCGTTGCAGCACCCGCCGTCGGCCAACGAAGTCTTCCCGTTTGGGAACTTTGATTTTGTGGTCAGCATCGAGAAACCGGGGGGTGACGGATGCTGGCACCGCTGGTTTTCGGCCTTTGGTTTTGAGTGGCGTCACGAGCGGTTGAGGGATACCGCCAATCACATACAGCCGGAGCAAATGCCAGTCACGCGCTTTTTCTTCAATCAACTTTTCATAAGTGGCTGCCAGTGCGTGGGTTGGGCTTTCTCCGGAGGAAAGCTCGTGATAGAGCGCCGCTGCGGCCTGGCTGGCATCGGTTTCAAGCACCGAACGCCCCCATCCGAGCACCGCCGTAAACCCATGCTGGAGCAAGGTTTCCGCCATTGACGGCACATCCCCCGCTTTCATCGCCTGTCCGGTCTTACACCCCGAAAGGAAAACCAGTTTGGGTTTGTGGTGGAGTGCTTTGGCAATTTCCTCACCGGTTGCCAGTTCTTTTGTGCCGATGTCAGATTCCATCAGGAATTGTGGACCGTCGTCGGTGTGTGTGGCATGTCCAGTCAGGTGAAAGACATCCAGTTCATCATAATTGGTGATTGTTTCGTGGAGTTCCTTCAGGTTGCCGCTTTCTTCAACCGTCAGGGTCAACGGCTTTTTGCTGGTGGCATCGAGGATGAGGGCTTCTTCGCGTTCGAAATCAAGTGGTGACGTGCTGTCCTGCGGAGACGTCGCCATAAACAAGACCCGCAAGGGCCGATTGGCTGGCGCATAGCCCGTTGCGGTTTTGTCAGTCCAGCGAACCGGCACAATGCGCGGGCTTCGGCTCTCGACCAGAAAGCTCTTTCCATCGTGGAGCGTCTCCCACGGCAGATGACCGAGTTTTCCGGTGGTCGAAATCGCCAGCACCAGCAACCGATCCACCGGAGTGTCACCAATAGCCGTCGCCAGAAATCGGTCGGCCTGGTCAAGCCAGTTGAAGAGCTTCTGACCGTTCTGCACCAGATCTTTGGGAAGTACCGTGTAGTAATCCGTTTCCGCCGCCGTGATGAGCGGTTCGATGGCTTTGACTTCGAGTTTGCGCGACGTGTAGTCATTCGGGTTGTCGAAATAGTAGCGCAATTCAGCCAATCCATTGCCCAGTTCAATCAGTTTGATATGGAGGACGGTTTCTGACGACATCAAACACCTCACAGAGCCAGGGTTCAGTTCAAGATGGGAGCGCGGGCATCTTGCCCGCCTGAACTACATTCCCAACCCGTTGCGGGCGAGACGCCCGCGCTCCCATGTGAAGACATTCATTCCGGCAACTGATTGGGCACAGCGGCCAGGATGGCGGCGACGTCTTCGGGTTTGGCATTTTCCATCAACACCCGCGTTCCGTCGGGGCCTTCGATGATGACTTTTTCGATTCGTTTTTCGTCTTTGCCTTTTTTCCAGTCGCGATACCAGATGATAAGTTTGTCTGCAACGGTGACAGCGCCGGCGGTCATCGCGACAATTGACACAATGGTGGCCAGAGCAATTTCCTTATGTTCTTCGACGATTGGTTCAACCGTAGCCGTAAGTTCTTGAATTTCTTGAAGATTTCGCGATGCGTCAACGGCGTGCTCACCTTCGACAATCAAGCGGATCGCTGGCATAAACCCCTCCGAAACAATGTCCTGAATTGTTGGTGTTGAATGAAAACTGGTTGCTGTGGAAATACAACAACACGACGTTAGCACATCCACCTTCGTTACAAAAGGACGGAGATTCAGCGTTCAAGCGATTGTTTGCACGATTTCACGCTCAGCCCAAAGTTGAGTCAATGAATGTATGTCCCAGAATCCGATCACTTGCCTGTCAGGCTGATCCACTCACCCGACAAAATGAAACTGGCCCAGTAAAACGGGTGTTGCCGCTTCGGATTTTTGAGCAGGTCCAATCGGACCTCACGCAAGGCAGCGCTTCTTCCCTGGCCCAACTTGAGCCGTTTGTAATAATCGGTCATCAAATCCTGCGTTCCCGCATCTGACACCGGCCACAAGCTCATCATCTGGCTTTCGGCACCGGCGAGCACAAACGCCCGTCGCAGGCCATACACTCCGTCACCGGTCTTCACGTCCCCAACACCGGTGTCACAGGCTGACAACACAACCAGCTTGGTGCCCCACAGGTCAAGTCCCCCGGCTTCAAGCGCGGTCAGGGTGCCATCGTCACTGCCTTTTCCGGCGTTGGCACCGGCGAAAAAGAGCATGGACCGCAAGAGTGGATTGGCTTTTTTCAGCTCTTCGGGATCAACTGGTCTGGGAAGTTCTCCCAGGCGACCTTCCACAATGATTGGTGTTTCCACATTAGCCAGGAAATACCCGTGGGTGGCAATGTGCAGAAATAATGGACGATTCGCCGTCTTGAGCGTTTGTTTGGCGGCTTTGTCTTTTACTTTGACGATGGCTTGTGGAAATTCAGCTTGAATGGCAACCGCTTCCCGTGATGTCCCAGGCAATGGCAACAAAGGCTTGACGGTTTGGCCAAAGACCGTCGGACCAACACCCGTGGCGTAATCCGGATTTGCCAGGACCAGCGGGCTGGTTTTGTTCGATAAACCATTGCGCAATCGCAAGAGGTCGCGTCCACTTGTCAGGTAAGAAATTTCATAGGTTTCGACCAGGTATTTCCCCTGTTCATCAACCAAAGCGTCAAATGGAATCAGGTTCAAATCCCCGTCGGCTGAAATCAACAACCGACGAGTTTTTCCAAGTAGCTTCCGAACCGGCGCCATCACAAGCTGGTCGAGCACACGGGCTTTGGATTTGAGGTTAGCGCTGGAGCTTTTCGGATCACGTACAACGTTGCGAAATTCGGTCACGACTTGCCCAATCGGTTCAGCCTCCCCCAGGTCAACCCAGGCAAGTTCGCCGTCTGCCTTGAGCACATACACTGCGAACCGAAAACCGTCATTATGGAGATAGGTTTTCGCGTCGAAGGGCTGATAGGCGATAAATTCGATCAAAGCTGCGTCTTGGGGAATTGCCTTTTGCACAGATTCCAATGTGGTCGGTGTGGTTTGAATTTTGAATTCAACGCTGCGGGCACTAATGTCACGTTCCAGTTGGTCCTTGCGGGTTTCAAGTTCCTGAATTTGAGCCTGATATTCTTCCGGTTTTCGGCGCCCGGCCCCTCTCAAGATCAAAGTCGCCAAGTGTGCATTGACGGTTGAATATTCATCCAGCAATTGTTGGGTTGATGCATCGCCGCGTTTTCGGAGCAAGGCAATCGTACTCGTCATCGCGTCCAGCACACGCCCCTTGCGGCGCAGAATGACCTCCAATGCCAGGCGACTTGCCGCTGCATCCCTGGGAGCACTGTTTAAATGAAGCGATACACACCGATACATTTCAGCCGTGGTTTTGTTTAAGTAGAGCAACTTTTGTTGCTCAGAGCCCGACGCGAGATTCAGCATCAAATCGCGTTCGCGCAGTGCGTTAGCTCTGGTTTGAAAGGTGACGGCTTTGGCGAAATCACCCTCGGATTCATACAGACCTGAGAGCATGTTGAGGAGAAAGACCACCGAAGGATGCGCAGTCCCCAACGTTTTTTCCATAATTCCAATTGCTTGTTGGAGGGTGGCTTCTGCTTTCGGAAAGTCCCTGGTGTTTTTGTACAGCCACCCCAGGTTACTTAATACAGTTGCTGTCTCTGGGTGGTTGGGGCCAACCGTTTTTTCCAAAATGGCACGGGCTTTCAACAAAATCGGTTCCGCCCGAGCAAACTCTTTCCGGCTGCTATAGAGCCCTCCCAAATTGGTGAAAATGAGCGCGGTTAATGGATGTTCCGGCCCAAATGTTTTTTCTCGGATGGCAATCGCCCGCAAATATAGCGACTCGGCTTTATCCAATTCCTTCTGGGCATGATAGAGCAATGCCAGATTGTTGATCGTAATCGCCGTCACTGGATGCTCCGGTCCAAGGGTCTTTTCCCGAATCGCCAGCGCCCGGACAAACAGCGGTTCGGCACGGGTAAAATCACCTTTGTCTTTATACAATCCAGCCAGATTTTGGAGTGCCCTGGCCGTTTCGGGATGTTCCGGCCCAAGAATCTTTTCGTAGCTGGCCAGTGACCGCATATAAAGCGGTTCCGCACGCACATACTCGCCCTGCACGTGATACAGCAATGCCAGATTGCTCAATGATTGCGACGTATTGGGGTTCTCTGGGCCAAGCGCTTTTTCCCGAATATTGAGGGCACGCACAAAAAATGGTTCGGCTCGCGCATACTCTCCGCGAGCCTGGGACACCAACCCCAAAGCGTTGAGTGATTGGGCGGTATCCTCGTGCTCAGGTCCTGACATTTTCTCACGAATGGCCAGCGCCCGCAGGTTCAGCGTCTCAGAGCGGACCAAATCGGCCTTCAGGTATGAGACCCAGGCCAAATTATTGAGGACGGTGGCGACATCCTTGTGGTCCAGGCCGTGTGTTTTTTCCATGACGGCCAGAGCACGGGTAAAGAGCGGCTCGGCGCGGGCCAGATCTCCTTTTTCCTGATATACCCAGCCAAGATGAAGCAATGAAAACCCAGTATCTGGATGCTCCGGCCCCGGTGTTTTTTCCCGGATGGCAAGTGCTCGCACCAGCAGGGGTTCAGCAGCGGCAAAACTCCCTTTTCCGAGATGTACTCTGCCCAGTCCATCAAGGGCGGCGGCGGTGTCGGGATGTTCCGGACCAAGGTGTTTTTCCGCCAACAAGACCGCTTCTTCGGCTTTCGGTAAGGCATCGTTCAGGCGTCCGACCTTCAACAATTCGTCAACCTCAGCAGTGAGGCGGGTGATTTGCGTTTTTACCTGGGTTGGCTCGTCTTGAGTGTGCACCGCCGCGAAGACACCGGCTTCGATATGCCAGACAAACAGGCTCAACACGATGCAGAAGGCAACCATGGCTCGAAATATTTTCTGGAAGACCATAAGTGTTTATATCATTGGGGTTGGAGGATTTTGGGCTCAGGGTTGGGAAAAGGACCGATATTCGAAAATCTGGAACCCTGACAGAATGATACCAGTTTGTAGTCAGTAGTCAGTAGTCAGTAGTCAGTAGTTCATTAAGTCTATTTGATTGAATTACTTGACTATTTTCTAATGCGAGGGTTCCATTCCAAAATGGTATAACGTCATCTTCGTGGTGGTGAAATTCCATCCCTCCTGGTGTTGAAGTGAAAGCATCGTCCCTGGTGTGGCGACTGACTATCAAAATGCCAAAGCGGGAGTAAAAGCCGGTCACTTTGATCTTGACAGGGAAGTCGTTTGCAAGAGGCGCTGGAAGCATTGAGAAAGTACCTCGGCGGGGAGTGAACTCCTGCCCCAATCGGCAAACGGAGATGAGGAACGGAGGGACCCCGGCGCGGCTCTCCGAGAGGATCGGATCCAGCCTGACTTGTTCGTGTTCGGCCAGGATATCCTCAACCGTATAGTCGGTATAGGCACTGTCACGCCAGACCTCGCTCCCAGGTGGCAAATCCAGGGGCAGCAAATCCAGCCCATGGACATCATGCGGTCCACCAGGCAGAAACGCGACTTCGACTGGAATCCCATCAACCGTCGTCAACACCTGCACCCACACCCCATAAAAATATCGCCGCTTCGACGCATTGTAGCTTCGAAAGGCTTCGTCCCTCACCAGTCGACACCGTTTGATTCGGATATTGTCGCAGATTGCCACCGGAAATGAGTCCATCAGATATTCCATCCTCGAATTGGCTTGTTTCAATACCCACCCCAGTTGATGAAATACTTCCTCCAGCCATCCCGCCAACTCGTGCAGCCTTCGACACAGCCGAGATCGGCTCAGCATCTTCGGGATCAACCTCAGTTCCTTCAGCATCAACCGCGCTCGTTCCAGGTTGCCTCCATACATTCGGGCGGCGGCAAACGCACGGTCAACACTTCCGCATCAGTCATTGTCACTCGTGAATCTTCCTGATGCCCAATTCCCTTGAGAACATCATCTAAGTGGAGCAAGCAATGAATGGGTGATTCCCCACTATCTTGAGTCTGAGAAATGCAGAGTAGATAGAGAAATAGCGAAAATTCACTCACCAGGAGACCGAGCAAAGCCGTCCTGGAAAAACAGAGGGAACTTGAGCCGCAATTGATCAATCAAACTTCGCTACGGTTGACGAAGTTGAACTCCGTTATTTTAGGAATTTCTCGTGAGTCAGGCATGTTTCCGGCACTGATGATTTTGGTGGTTCTGGAACTCTCTTCTTGAAAATAAAAGGGTTATGCCCATTGCAAAAAATAAACGGGTGCTTTTTCCAAAGCACCAGCTACACCTGAATCAATAGATTACAAATGTGGTTCAACTGCCACCACAAAATCTGTTGAGCGCCAGCCCTTTCACTTTGGTCAGTTAAGTCGAATGAAGGGCAGGTGTATCTGGCATAAAAATTGCCTTTGAGTATGCAACGATCAGCCATATTCCTGAGCCGACTTATCTGGTGAGTTGTCCAAATACAGGTTATGAGCTTTACAGCGTGCCCCCTGTCGTTTCAATCAGAAGGGAGAAACTGTAATGAAAAACTTTTATTTGCGAGCACCTCGCTACATGGTGTGGCTGAGTGTGTTGAGTCTGGTAGTTGGAGTCAATTTTTTGAAGCAACCGCCAGTTGTTGAAAGTAACACACAGGCTATCATATCCAAACAATTAAGTGCGGCTGACAAGCCTTCTTCGGAAGTGGGACGGCAGCCCGACTGGACTGGTGGTATCCAGGGCCGCCAGGAGGAAAAGCAATCTCGTTTGACCGCCGCTCCCAATGTCCAGTACACAGTTCAAGGCGTGTCACTGGCGGCAGGGCAATTGGAAACGGGAAATGGAGGGAGTTCAATCGAGGTACACAACACCGTCAGTGATGATGGTCGGTATGTGGTGTTTACCAGCACGGCGACCAATCTGGCGGCGGGCCAGATAGATGCCAATGAAACCGATGATGTGTTTGTTTTTGACCGGGTCACACAGGCGGTGCAATTGGTGAGCCGGGCTGCCGGTATCACCACGGGTAATGGCTTTTCTTTTAGTCCAATGATCAGCGGCGATGGGCGGTGGATTGCATTTGAAAGCGTGGCGACCAACCTGGTGTTGGGTCAAACAGACACGAATGGGACTTTTGGCAACGATGTGTTTCTCTTTGACCGGGTTACGGAGACGATGCAATTAGTAAGCCGGGTTGCCGGCACCACCACTACCACAGGCAATAAGGGCACTTCGACCCATGTGATTAGTGCCGACGGGCAGTGGATTGCCTTTGGAAGTGAAGCAACCAACCTGGTGACGGGCCAAACGGACATGAATGGGAATCTTGATGTGTTTGTTTTTGACCGGATCGGGCAGACGGTGCAACTGGTGAGCCGGGCTACCGGCACCACCACCACCACAGGTAATAGTTACTCTTTCAATCCTGAGATCAGTGCCGACGGGCAGTGGATTGCCTTTGGAAGTGAAGCAACCAACCTGGTGACCGGCCAGATAGACACGAATGGAAGTAATGATGTGTTTGTTTTTGACCGGATCGGGCAGACGGTGCAACTGGTAAGCCGGGCTGCCGGCACCGCCACCACCACGAGCAACGGTTTCTCTCAAGAACCTGCGATCAGTGCCGACGGGCAGTGGATTGCCTTTATGAGCGAAGCAACCAACCTGGTGACCGGCCAGATAGACACGAATGGAAGTAATGATGTGTTCGCCTTTGATCGGGTTGGGGAAACGATCCAGGTGGTAAGCCGGGCGGCGGGTACCAGCCTCACCACGAGCAATGGCTATTCTTTCAATCCTGAGATCAGTGCTGATGGGCAGTGGATTGCAGTTCGTAGCTTTTCGACCGACCTCGTAATCGGCCAAACAGACACAAATTTCTGTGATGACGTGTTTGTCTTTGACCGGGTTGGAGGAACGATGCAACTGGTGAGTCGGGCTGCCGGTACGACTGCCACCACGGGTACCAGCTTCTCTGAAGAGCCTGAGATCAGTGCTAACGGGCGGTGGATTGCATTTCGCAGCATTTCGACCAATCTGGTGACCGGCCAAACGGACACCAATGAAAATCATGATGTGTTTCTCTTTGACCGGGTCACGGAAACAATGCAACTGGTGAGCCGGGCTGCTGGTGCGACCACGACAACTGGCAACGCTATCTCCAGGATGCCCTCCCTCAGTGCCGATGGAAAGTTTGTGGCGTTTCAATCAATGGCTTCAGATTTGATAGCTGGGGATTTGAATCTGACTGAGGATGTATTTTTATTTGGTGCCACTCCGATTACGGGTACTGTCACCGGAGGCGGAACAATTTGTATCGGGCAGTCGGCAACGGTTAAGGTAACAATTTCCGAGGGAGTCCCCCCGTACACAGTGACGCTCGACCATGGAGGTGGGACCAAAACTGGCAACAGCCCGCTGACGTTCACGGTGTCGCCACTCACAACCATAACCTATACGGTTCAATCGGGGACTGATGCCGATGGGTGCCTTCTTATCGGGAGTGGAAATGCCACTGTCACGGTGAACTCTTGTCCAAAATTACAAATCTTAATGGTTGCCGACACGATCAATAACCGCGTCCAGCGCTTTGACGGTAACACCTGGTCTGTGATTGGAACAGGAACGGTCGGCTCCGGAAATGGTCAGTTCAACCGTCCAGAAGCAGTTGCTTTTGATGATGCTGGCCGGATTTATGTCGCTGATTTCGGGAACAGTCGCATCCAGTGGTCAACCGACAGTGGCACAACCTGGGCTACCTTTGCCGCGAGCGGCTTTGGATTGGGTCAGGTCAGATTCCCGCAAGGGCTGGCTCTGGATATCAATGGCAACCTCTATGTGTCCGACACAGGGAATGGTCGCGTGCTCCGCTTTAACAATGGTGTTCCAGGAAACGCGGTGGTGATTGTAGCGAATGGAAGGGGGAGCGGTCGTATTGGGCTGCCTCACGGACTGGCCATTGATTCAGCATTCCGGCTCTTTGTCACGGATGAAGGCTACAACCAGATCTTGCGTATCACCAATGCCCATACAGTCATGTGGTCAACAAGTGGAACCTCCATCGCCACCAAAGGCACAGCCCTCAATCAGGTCATGAAGCCGCAAGGCATCGCACTTGATCCGAACGGCACACTCTATATTGCCGATACTGGAAATTCACGCATGTTGCGTTGGACCAATGCCAACCCCAACACCAGCACGGCACTGGCTTTGACCGGGTCTCAACTCGGCCAGGTCAACCGGCCCGAAGGCGTCACGATCAAATTCTTCCTGACCGGCCCCTTTGCCGGAAATCTCCTGCTGGTTGTGAGTGATACAATGAACAATCGCATCCAGGGCCGATTTGTCCCAACTGGACAATGGAAGCTGGTCGGGGTCCCGAATGGACTCGGCACTGCCATTGGTAGCTTCCGGAATCCATCCAAGATCCAGTGATGAGAATGACAGAGTGACCAAAAGTAAGGGCATGGCTGCTTTGAGCCGCGCCCTTTTCCAAAACCCGGAACCCTGTTTTACTTTATTTTGAGCTTTGCGACAGAGGCCGCTTCCCCGGCATTGCCGAAGGCATCGCTCGCAATGATTTTCACCACGCCGAGTTTGGTTTTCGGCAAAGCGTTGGAGACTTCCCAGAGAAAAGACTGTGTACCTCCTGAAAGTCCAGTCACAACCGTCGTGTTGAAATTGACGCCGTCAGTGGCATACACAATCGTGTGATTGGCCAGCTTCTGATCATCAATCGAATACCAGACAATCGCCACTCGCGGGTCAGTTTTGCGATTGACCTTCTTTTTGGAAAAAGCAACATCGGTCACGACCGGCGCTGACGTGTCAGGCTGGTTTGTGACGGTGAGTGTACCGGTGGCAGTGTGAACAAGCGGTCCGGAAGTTCCAGTCAAAGTGATTGCATACTCAGCTACTGGAGTTTCTGATGTCGTGGTCAAGGTCAACATCGCCACATCACCTGCATTCACAAGATTTGAAGACAATGCAACTCCAATCGTGGGATCAGCCGGAGTGATGACTGCGGTGAGATTTACCGGTTGGGCAAATCCGGCTTGCGGGTTGGCCTGAACCAAAAAACTGGCCGTCCCACCGGGGAGCAGTGCCCGTTCACCTGGATTGAAGTTCAAAGCAAAATCAGGGGCAATGGTTTGTTCAACAGTGAATTTGACGTCTACTGAATGAACCAGACTTCCTGACGTACCCGTGACGCTGAGTGTGTACTCATCGAGCGGCGTGTTCCCCGTGGTGGTCACCGTCAACCGGGTGCCATTTCCCGGAGTCACTGCCGAAGCCGAAAAATTCAATGAAATGTTGCTGGTGGCGGGTGTGATTTTGGCGCTGAAGTTGACGCTCTGGGTAAAGCCATACACACCTTCGATGCGGACTTCATATTGCGAAGTCGTTCCGGGTGTAATGGTTCGCGGTGTATTGGGTGTGATTGACATGGCGAAATCTCCGGGCAATTGCACCCGGCGATTGATTCCAGCCAGACTTGTGGGTGAAGGAAAAGAAATCAGAAGCGCCGGCACCATCGCCGCCAGAAAGCCGAGCACAGTGAGACGCACTGACCTGAAAGAAGCAGACATACAGATACCTCCAGTGACGGTGGGACTCACGGAAATCACTTGTAGCCAATTGTTCGGCCAATGTCTAGCTGACACTCCGATTCATAGCGCCTGCCAGCATTGAAATATTCCTCAAGCCCTGTACCCTTTGGCTGCGTTTCTCCAACTCAAAAAAGCTCCGATGCTGGGAAGCACCACAGCAAGCACGATGGCAATATAAGACTGGATAACATAAGCGTACCCGGCTTCCCGAAGAATAGCCGGGCCAAGATGTTGATCGTGAAGCTCGGTTAACCAGCCCAATCCCAAAAGCAAATTGATTGGAAAAACAATGGCCAGCAACCAGTAACGAAACCGGGTCAACCCAAAACCAATGACTGCCAGGGCCGCATAAAAAAGCCATATCTCAATCAATTCCGGCTCTTTATCCATGACTTCAAAGAAGAAAGCAAAATTGTACATATGAGTTGAGCCACCCGTGTTGCGGACTCACAACGAACTCGATTTTTGAGTGATGAGGTAATTTCTCAGAACTTACCCCAATCAATAAAGGCACCACTTTTCACATAAGCAGCTTTGGACAGAGCTTGAATTGACGGCGGTAGCTGTTGAACTGGAATACGTCGCTGAAATTCCACTTTGACAACCTCGTGATGCCAGGAAATTGGGTTGTTTGACGTAAACACGAGGATTTCATCGCGGAGAAAGTATTCAGTGTCACCAAATTGTGTGGGTTCTCCGAAGTCGGCTGCCAGTGCTGTGCGGTCATACGGAAAAGAGTCGGTACCGACCGCAAATCCACCGCCAGGGCTGTCCATGTACGCCAGAAAGTAATCAAAGGCAAAGGCTGAAACGGTTGGCGACTGCATTCCCCGTTTTTCAAACCATTCTTCGTCGCCTTCATAATTCAGGAAATACACCACGATTGGCGGATCATCCTTGTCTAAATCCTGAGTTTCAATCGCCCACCACACATCACCTTCAGCCTGGGTTAGCAATGCAATGGCGTTATGTTCTGGGATTGATTGCACAAAGAGTGGACCATCCCGGAAAGAAAAATATTCATCGAGTTCTGAGGCTGACCAGCCAAAAAAGCACCATTCGCGAGCCGAGGGTGGAAGGGTGATTCCAAGTTCCGCCTCAAGTTTTTGGAGCCGCTTCATATCCCGCTGAGGTCTGAAATTGAGACCAGTCCAGGTGCGAATAAATTGATAGATCTGCTCCCATTGGTCTGACCAGTTGTGTTTGATACGTGTAAGATCTTGTGACATAAGCGTTTCAGCCGATCCATCCTTTCTGATGATTCACAAATGTATACAGCACATCTTCTTGCAGGTGCGGAAGAAAATCCACCGTCAATTCGCTTAAAATTTGTGTTTCTCTTTCAAAGAATTGGATTGCCAGCCCCCTGGTTCGAGCCTAGAATTCCTTTGTTCTCAACAGCATGATCTCCCCTGACTGTATCCACAACCCAAGTAAAAACCAAAGCTGTGACAAGTCACAGCACTCCAAAGATTTTTTGAGGCGTTATGAAACTCACTCGTCGGTTGTTCTGTGTGATGTTGCTCGCAGGGTTTCTCCTGGGGGGTCATTTCCACGTGGTGGCCCAAACAGCGGAACCCCAATCAGAAAAACCGGTTCAGGCCAGTGCGACGCTGCCGAAACCTCAAGCCCTCAAGCCCTCAACCCCCGTGACTCGCACTCTGAACGGCACTGAACAACACCGTTTCACCGTGGCGGTCAAAGCTGGGGAGTTGCTGCGGGTTGTGGTTCAGCAACACAGCGTTGATCTCAAGTTCTCGGTCCTGCCGCCTGGGACAGCAGAAATGGTTCAGGTGGATGCCGCCGATGCTTTTGGGAAAGAATGCTATTCGGTGATGACATCCGCAACTGGAAATTGTCAGATTACAGTGACGGCAATTGATTCTCAAAACAAAGCTGCTGGTGAATACCAGATCACGGTTGAAGTCAAAAAGAAACCGACACCTGCTGATCAACAGCGGCTCCAGGCTGAAACCTGGCTGGCTGAAGGCGGCATGAGGCTCTATCGCCATGACCGCAACGGCGCCGCCGAGAAATTTGAAGCCGCCGTCAAAGGATTCCAGGAATTGAAAGATCCAGAAGGCGAAGCAACCGCCCACTACATTTTGGGATACGCCTGTCAGGAACTTGACCCAGCCAAAGCCATTCGCCATCTGGAATCCGCGCTTGCCCTGTGGAAACTCCTCAACCAGCGACCACAGCAGGCCCTGACGCTCCAGTGGCTTGCCAAAATCCAACGGAATTCGCCAATTCGGGACTACCCGAAGGCACTTGAATCCAGTCAACAGGCACTCCACCTCTGGGCTGACCTCAAAGACTATATCCGGCAGATAAAGGTGCTTGATGAGATACAGAATCTCCACCGCTATTACCTCAATGACACCGCACAGGCCACGGCGACGCTCAGTCGCATGGTCGAACTGGCCCATGCCCAAAAAGATGCGGGACATGAAGCTGATCTGCTCAATCGCCTGGCCGATGATGCGGCAGAAGCTGGTGATCAAACCAAAGCCATCAGTCTTTTGGAATCGGCGGCGGCGCTCCGTAAAACCTTGAACCAGCCGGAACAACAGGCGCGTGTGCTGAACCAGATGGCACGACTCCACCGACAACAAAAACATCTTGACAAAGCCACGGTGGTCCTTGGCCAGGCGGTTGATCTTTTACTGGCAACCCAACCCGTTTCGCTGACGGTACAAGATTTTCTGGTTGGACTGGTTAATCTTCACCTTGCCCAAAATCAGATGCCACAGGCGCTGGCAACCTGTGATCGAGCGGCAGCGGTGACTGCGTTTGAAGGCCGGTCATTTGGGCCTGGGATGTTGATGTACAAAGGCATAATTCAACGGAGTGTCAGAGCTTTTCCCGAAGCTCGCGACAGTTTCCAGGCAGCACTCAATCGAATCAACCAGTGGAAAACCAGTGCCGGGCAGACGGCCTCCGATTCGATGTCGCCAGCCAATTTGGAACTCAAACTGCTGGAACTGGGCATACAACTTGGGCTTGGACTGGTCCAACATGATCTGGGCCAGCATTCCGAAGCACTGGCCACGATTGAGAAGGTTCGCACCGAATTTGCGGCCTTTCAGCAGGTGCTCCAACAAGCTAACCTGCTGAAACCAGCCGAATCAATCACCTCTGATTTGGCGGCACAGTTTGTTTCCGGCTATGTGTATCGGGAAATCGGCGAGAAACACAAAGCCCTGCAGGCATTTGAGAATCTGACCGGGTTGCTCCGGCAGGGTGATGCCAATCCGGACGTTCCCGATTATGTCAAAGAAAACTGGCAGCAGTTTGAACAGGGCGTGAAACCAGTGCTTGGTATTCTGTACCTTGAAAACGGGCGATTGATTGAAGCGGGCGAAGTGTTTGACGCTATCGAACGCCAGCAAAAACAAGCACCACGGATACAGGCAACCGAAGGTTACGTGACCGGTATTCTGGAAATGATGGCCAATCTCCAGAAAGCCTATGCCGCCACCAAAGGCAATGGCCGCTATGCCACCCTTGACGAACTGACTGCTCTTGGCTGGCTGGCTCCAGAGTTGACCAAAGGTCCGGTTGAAGGCTACCGGTTCACCAGCCGGTTAACCTCTGACGGAAACGGCTATGAAATCACGGCAACCCCCGAAAAATATGGCGAAACAGGCATCCGGTCGTTTCTGGTGACCAAAACCGAGAAGGTTTTGAGTAAAGACAACCACGGCGCGCCGTTGACGGTGCTGGATTTTGAGGAAAAGTGATTTTTTGGGGTTTGGGCTTTTCGAAAAAGGCGCGATTCACGGCAACCGCGCCCTTCCCGGCTTTTCGTCCTTTTCGTCCTTTTTGTCCATTTGTCTTGTTAGCTCTCTAAAACGAGACTTTCAACCCAAACTGAATCTGACGCGGGTCGCCGGCGCTGTTAAAGCCAAGCGCTTCCGTTGGAGAGCGGTCTTTCCTTCCGCGCAGGTTGAACGGCCCGCGCACCAGCTTTGGGTCACCGCCGATCACGTCGTTGACCGACAGGAAATTGGTGTGATTCAACACGTTGGTCGCTTCGACGATTACTTCCGCCTGAATTCCGGCCTCTCGATTGACGGCAATCAATTTGCTGATTCGGAGGTTCACATTGGCAAAGCCAGCCCCCTGCCCCGTGTTTCGCCCGGCATAAAATGGACGGTCATAGTTGCCGGTGGTGTCTCCGTTGACGTCGCGGCCAGCCCGTGTGGTAAATGGAATGCCACTGCGAAGATTTACAATCGGACTCAAGGTCATATCTCCAAACAGATGACCCAGCCAGCCTTTTCCCGGACCGGATTTGAATGGACTCTGAAACACGCCACTGACCACAAAATTATGCCGAACGTCAAAGGATGACACGCTCCGCTCCAGATACAGTCGCGTTGGCAGAAACGCGGCAAACGTGGCGTTGAAATCAATCACGTCGTCAATGGTTTTGCTGTAGGTGTAATTCGCTTCAAACTGCACATTGTGGCTCAAGCGTTTGGTGAGCGACGCGGTCAACCCGTGATAAATCGAGTTTCCAATTGAACTATACAGATTTAACTGGGCAATCGTCGGATCAATCCGGGCCAGTCGCGGGCCGTAAATCGGATCAAAGACGTCTGTTTCCCGATAGTTGACATTCTGTGACACCTGTAAATGCACACCCCGGTACATTTGATAGGCGACATCCAATGCCAGATTTGAAGCCAGTTGCTGTGAAATGCCCAAACTGGCCTGGAGCGAATAGCCGTTCCGATAGCCTGGACTCGGTTCGTTGATGCGCCGTCCCTGTGATTTCGGCCCGGTGGAAATGCCAAACGCATTGACCTGGGCTTCGCTTAAAGCCGTGGACGGCAACACACCTAACCCGGCACCGTATTGCCACAAATTCACCGGCGACTGGGCACCATCGCTGAGTGCCCGAATCACGATATTGACATACTGCCCGGTATCATTCTGGATCGTCGTTCGGAGCGGAATCTGAAACGGAATCGGCGCCACAAACATGCCGCCGCCGCCGCGCAACACCGTTTTCTGATTCCCAAACACATCCCAGGCAAATCCGAGGCGCGGTGAAACAAAGCTGTTTCCACCAATGGGTCCTGGTTGATGATCAAAGTCATACCGGACCCCGGCATCAATGGTAAATGTCGGGGTTACTTTCCACGAATCCTGGGCAAAGGCGCCAAGACCGTGTGCCCAGGCGTTCCAGTTCGGATTGTTGAACCCTTGCGCATACTGCGCCGGTCGCCCCAGATTAAAAGACTGGATCGAATTCAAGTTTGCGTCCGTCGGACCACCAGCGGGCAGGCCATTCGCTGTATTAAACGCCGCCAGCGCCGCTTGATCAGCCGCCGAAAGTGCCTGATTGACCCCAATCACCCCGGAAGCAAACGTCCATTGCCCTGGGAAAAACTGACCATTGACGACCTGATAACTGGCTGGCCGGTATGAAGCTCCAAACTTGAAGGTATGCGAGTTAACCGTCCAGGTCAGGATGTCTTCGATTTGATACCGGTCGGCAATGGTTTCAACCGTCGTTGGTCGCCCAAACGAACCAACCCCAACAATCAACAACCCGGTGCTTTGTAGAGACTTCGCCAGCGTCCGGGCCGAAAAATTGGGCACAATCTGCCCGCGTACCTGATTGACCAGATTGGAATTGAAGATGTGTAGCCAGGAAACCAGCGTCGTGTAATCGCGGAATTGAACCGTCGTATCAGCGCTCGGCGCCTGATCGTTGTTGGGTGTCAACTGGTCCTGGTCTTCGCGTGAGAGCGAAAACCGCGCCGTGATGGTGTCGCTGGCGCTTACCTGATAATCCACCCGTGTCGTCCAGTTATAGCTGCGAACCGGTGCGGGAAAAGCACCTTCGTTTTCCTGTAACAGCTTGAGCGTGTTTGGGTAACTCGTGGTGCTCAACGCGGTTTGAAGTCGCTGCCCAAGCGCACGAATCGCTGGATCGGTTGCTGCTTCCAACCGCCCCAGATATGCCTGTTGACCAGCCGTCAGGTTGAAGGTGCTGTCGTTGGTATAGCGCCGGAATCGCGATGTGTCGGATTTCAAAGCTTCAAACGAAGTAAAGAAAAAGAGTTTGTTGCGGGCAATCGGACCGCTCAGGGTCAAGCCGGGATACAGCTTCTGATCAAAGGCTTTCTGTGGGTTGTAGTCAAAATAATTGCGGGCTGCCGTTTTTTGCGACCGGAAGAAGGCATACAGACTGCCGTGAAAATCGTTGGCGCCGCTTTTGGTGACTACATTCACCGCTGAACCCGAGGTAAACCCGAATTCGGCGGCAAAACCATTCCGATTGACCTGGAATTCCTGGACGGCTTCCGGGCTCAGATTTCTGATGCGAAGCTGCCCGGTTCCAAATTCGTTTTCGCCGCCATCAATCGTGACCAGGTTGTTACGCCCGTTTCCACCGCCGATGGAAAAGCCCGATGAGGTAAAACTCACGTCAAACCCGACAAACTGGGCACGGGGTGCATTTGAATCTGAGACGCCGGGCAAGGTGTAGACATAGGACGTGAATTCGCGGCTCAAATTTGGCAGATTCTGAATCTGACGCCCCTGGATAGTATTGGCCTGTTGGGTACGCGCCACATCAATGACTGGAACATCGGCGGTAATTTCAATTACTTCACCGGCCATGGTGGCAATCTGCAACTGCAGGTTCTGAACTGTAATTTGCCCGACGGTTAACTCAATGTTTTTAATCGCTTTGCCGCCAAACCCTTCGGCTTCAATCACCAGGTCATAGGTGCCAGGTTGCAGGAACGGAAGCTGATACTCACCCGCCTCACCAGTCAGTGCCGAACGTGAGAAACCGCGTTCGCTATTTTTGGCGGTAATCGAAGCATTCGGCAGTGGCGCTCCGCTTTCATCGGTCACAGTTCCCCGAATGGTCGCGGTGGCAGCATCCGCCTGGCCCAGCACAGCCAGCGGGAATGTAACAATTGTCATAAACAGGATCAGTTCACCGAGGAGTTTCATAAATACCATGTCCTTTGGCGGAGATGTTTGACGAGCCCGGCAACCTGACGAGATGGGAAATCCGGCTGCCTGATCCTCTGAAGAAATTTCAGTCCAAAGCTCACGTTTTTCGTGTCTGATACCAATTTGCGATGAAGTCCTCGTATTAGAAAACAGTCAAATAGTTCAATCAAATAAACTTAGTGAACTACTGACTACTGACTACAAACTGGTATGAGCACGTCTTTGAGAAAATGGAAAAATCTGAGACTGATGAGGATTACCTGAATTGAACAAGGGGGATTCCAGGTCTCGATAGCAACCCTTGTACAAGATAACGGATAAAGTGTCAACATAACGACACACCTATTCACAGAATACACCGCTGACCGCACCTGAGAATTCACTCGACGCCAGGAACAGTTTTAATGGTGCCCCGCTTTCGGCTAAGCTTCACGCCGCTTCACGCAGTTTTCATTGAGTCAATTCTCTCGTACCTCATAACATTCGATTTATCAATAGTTTACAATTCAGAGACTTAAAGGGTGATATGAAACGCTTCAGGTTGTGGTGCCGCAGGTGTGTCGCAGGGCTGATTGTGATGAGCATTGGATGGAGCATTGGACACCGAATTGAGTTCAGTCAGGTCCAGGCCAGTCAGCTTTCCAACCAGGTGACCACGCCAACTGAGTCAAAAGCGTTGCCGATGCGGTCCTCGGTCAATCCGCCGGGCTGGCCAGAAGGTCGGTTGTTTCTGAAAGTTTTCGGCAATGAAGACGGTCTCCGGTCAGGTTATATCAGTTGCCTGACTTTTGATCAGCACGGCTATCTCTGGGCTGGAACTGACGACGGAGCGGCCTTTTATGACGGCCAAACGTGGACGCCAGTCAATATGCCCAACCGGACAATTTCAAACGAAATCTACACTATCTTTGCCGCTCGGGACGGAAGCCTCTGGTTTGGCAGGTCAGATGACGGGTTGAGTCGGCTTCACAATGGGGTTTGGACCACCTATACCCCAAACAATTCAGGAATTCCGAGCCAGGTTGTCAGTTGCTTATATGAAAGCCTGACCCCGGATGGAAAACCCTGCCTCTGGATAGGGACAGATCAAGGACTGGCACGTTTTCTGGACAATCAATGGACTGTTTTCACAACTCAAAATTCAGGGCTGGCAGGTAATAACATCCAGTGTGTATATGAAAGCACACTGCCCGGCAAACCGACCGTGTTATGGGTTGGAACCGAAACCGGGCTTTCGCGAGTTGAGCAGTTTCATGACATAGAGCCAGCACCATCTCCATCAGACACCAGGTCAGGCTGGACCAATTTCACGACTCAAAATTCGAAACTTCCAGGAGATTGGATCACCGGAGTGCTTGAAACGATCACCCCCGATGGACAGTGGAATTTCTGGATTATCACATATTCTGAACTGGTTCTGATCGAACCGGTTTCAGCTCAATCGCCAGCACACATGATGCCCAGCCGTGAGCCAACCGACACCCGCTGGCTGGTATTTACAACTCAAAATATGCTGCTTCCGGGTATGGATGTCCTGTCGGTGACCGAGACGAGGTCAGCCACTGGGAAACGAGTCGTGTGGCTTGGTACTGATCTTGGATTGGTTCGGTTGACCGAAAAGCCAGGCGCCACCGGGATTGACCGATTTATCTGGGATGTCTACACGGTTCACAATTCGAAATTGCCGATTGACGGCGTCAATCAGGTTCTTCAAACACCATCACCAACTGGAAACCCCATGCTCTGGATTGCCACCCGAGGCGGCGGTATTGCCTGTTATCGCGAAGACTGGTGGACGACGTTTGACACCGACTATCCAGGGCTGCCAAATAACTTGATTGACAGCCTGCTTGAAACCAGATCGGCAGCCGGAAACCCGGTTTTATGGGTGGGAACTGACGAAAACGGCCTGGTGCGCTATGAAGCCGGGCAGATGATCAACTTTGATCCGAAAAACTCACCCTTGCCGAGCATTTCAATCACCGCTCTGGTGGAAACAACGTCACCTTCCGGGCGGCCTGCCCTGTGGATAGGCACCAAAAACGGAGAGGTCGTGTTACTTGAAGAACCGCTCCGGGCGGCTCCCGGCGGTCCCAAGGCAGGGGATTTTTCCTGGACGATTTTTGATTCGAAAACGGTCGGCATCCCTGGCGCAGTCAATGATCTGATCGAAGTGAAAACGGCTTCAGGTCAGTCTGTGCTTTGGGCAGCCTGTGATTACGGATTGGCGCGGTACGAGCAAGGAAAATGGCTGATTTTCCGTACCGAAACCATCCAATTTCTACCAACTTCCCCGATGACAATCACCCAAACCAGCCATGGATCAACACCGCCGGTGCTCTGGATTGGAACCTATGGAAGCGGACTCATCCGACTGGAAGAAACCGGCAACCCTCAACTTGAAAAGGAAAAAGCCTACACCTGGACCAGCTTTACCCCGGCGAATTCAAAGCTTCCGAATGGGTTTGTGATGAGCCTTCACCAGACGGTTTCTGCTGCAGGTCATCAGGTTTTGTGGGTTGGAACCTCATATGCCGGGGTCGTCCGATTGGATCTCACCCAGCCTGACACGCCCTGGCTGATCCTCAACGACACCTCAACCCCGGCCATGCCGGACAACACAGTGTATGAAATCCTCGAAGACCCGGCCCACAGAATCTACCTTTTGACCAACAATGGGGTGGCGCAACTGACCGAACGCCAATCCAGTTCTGGAAACGGGCTGGAACATTCGATTTTGACCTTTACCACCGAAGACGGCCTACCGATCAATTCCTGCAATAGCATTGCGGGGATGGTGGATCACCTGGGCCGAATCTGGGTTGGAACCATCAAAGGCATCACCAGGTTTGACCCGGCCAGTAAACTGAAGGACCAGACACCCAAACCACTGCTGATCAGCCAGACCTGGCTCAATGGGCAGCTATTTGGGAATCTGGGGGCACTCTCCGTTCAGCCAGTGTTGGGGCTTGGCGACCAGTCGCTTGATGGCGTCAGCCTGACCTATCACCAAAACAACCTCGTTTTTGAATACCGGCTGGTGAGTTTTTTCAAACCATCGGAAACCAGATACCAGACGCAACTGGTCGGCATTGATGCCGCACCTTCGGAATGGTCGCCAGACACCAAAAAAGAGTATCCGGCACTCGGCGAAGGCCAGTATGTATTTCGAGTGTGGGGCCGGGATGCAGACGGGAATGTGACCGGGCCACGTGAACTTTCATTTATGATCAAACCGGCCCCATGGCGGGCGTGGTGGGCGTATGGACTCTATGTCTTTCTGCTGCTTGGGCTTGGGTATGGCAGCGTGCGCTGGCGAATCAAAACGTTACAGCGGCAAAACCTGCAACTCGAAGAGAAAGTAGCCGCCCGCACTCAGGAACTTTCGGAAAAGAATGACCAACTTGATCACAAAGTGGCCGAACTGGCGCAAAAAAATGAAGAACTGGCCCAGTCCAAAGAAGAATTGATCAAATCGTACCAGCAAGCCGAACAAATTTTCAGTGCCCTGGCCGATGTCCTGCCTGGAACCGAACTGGATCAGAAATACCGCCTCGACAAAAAAATCGGTGCCGGAGGTTTTGGCGCCGTCTATCAAGGCACCCATCTGGCGATGAAACGCCCCGTGGCCGTCAAGGTCTTTCGCCCGGCTGGGGCCAATGCCACCGCTGAGAGCCTGGAACGATTCAAACTAGAGGCGGTTTCGACCTGTCGGGTCAACCATCCCAATGCCGTGGCAGTGCTCGATTCCGGCGTTTCCAAAGGCGGTATCGCCTATCTGGTGATGGAACTCCTGCAGGGTAAATCTCTGCACCAGGTGCTGGCCACTCACCGGGTGCTGTCGCCGCTTCGGTGTGCTGAAATCGTGGTTCCAGTCTGTAATGTTTTGACCAAAGCCCATTCGCTGGGGATTGTCCATCGCGACATCAAGCCGGACAATGTGTTTCTCCATCAGGGCGATGATGGCGAAATCGTCAAAGTGGTTGATTTCGGAATTGCCAAGCTTGTCGGCGACACCGAAGAAATCGAAGTGCCAAACCTGACCGGCACGCATAATTTGATTGGGACGCCGGACTATATGTCTCCAGAACGCCTGAACCATAAAAGCTATGATGGACGGGCGGATGTGTATAGTGTCGGCGTGATGGCCTACCAGATGCTGGTTGGAAAACCACCATTTCATTCGGATTCGGGATTTGTCGGGGTTATTTTGCAACATATGACCAAAAACCCCGATCCGTTGCGCAGTATCAATCCATCCATTCCAGAGGCCGTGGACCGGGCCGTGCTTCGGGCACTTGAAAAGAACCCCGAAACACGCCCAACAGCTCAGGAATTTGCCTGCGAACTGGCTGCGGCAGTGGGCACAACCGTTGAAGCACTTTCGGTAACTCGATTGGAACGCAATCGCCTGGAGACTGATGGAAAAACGGTTATTGGAAACGCTCCATCCACAAAAGAAAATGACGCCCCCACGATGATCGAATCGGACCGCTCAACCACAGCCATTGCTTTTTCAAACCGAACCAAGGTGATGGAATCAGGCCCAGTTTTTGTTGAGGATACCGCCATTGAAACCTTCAGCAATGTGGTGACATTAGGGCCTCCCCAACCATCGCCGGACACAGAAGAAGACCAGGAAAACGCCACAAAAAACGACATCAACTAAGGAATGAAAATTAAATAACTTCATCATTTTTTCACCACAGAGGACACAGAGGAAAATCAATCAACCGAACCCTCTGTGTTCCTCTGTGTCCTCTGTGGTGAGTTTTTGATTTTTTTTAGAGTTTGTTTCAGTTGACCAGGTTATTTTGTGTCCATTCCTAATTACTTTTTATGACATAAGGATGGCATCAAGTCAGTACCACCCGCCTGAGCGGATAGGTTGCCACGGCAAGGAAGTTCCACTTTTGGCAAATGGTTAATCCCAATAATGTCTTTTGAACCTTTTTCTCAACCCGGAAAAAACAAACAACTTGCCAACAATTCTCAAGAAGCGTATATATCCAACTCAAAGATCACTCAATAGCCATTCACATGGCAGCCCTTCCAAAAAAGCTCCTCAAAAAAACAAAATCAGATCGAAACTGGAACTACCTTCACTCTCTCAGGTCAACCGACATTTTTCACGCAAAGCGTGTCTGAATATCCGTGTGGCTACGCAAATTAGCCCTTAGGCGTTCGGCAACACCCCAGCGGTCGCCTATCGCACTCAATCGGGGCAACAAGTGAAGGAGAATGACATGAACTGGTATCTTGCAGCGTTAAAAAAATATGCCGTGTTTAGCGGAAGGGCACGGCGGATGGAATACTGGATGTTCCTGGTGTTTAACGTCGTCATCAGCATTGTACTTGGGGTTGTTGACGGAGTTGCAGGCACGGCGACTGAAACGGGGATAGGTTTGATCAGTAGCGTCTATTCACTGGCCGTCTTGGTCCCAGGTATCGCCGTAACGGTGCGCCGGCTCCATGACACTGATCGCGGTGGCTTGTGGATCCTCATCGCCTTTGTCCCTTGCATCGGCGCGCTGATTCTCCTGTTTTTCATGTTTCAGGCTGGCAAACCAGGCTCGAACCAGTATGGCCCCAACCCGAAAGAATCCGGAGGGTATTAACCTGACAGAGTGAGCTTTCAAATGAAGAATTTGAGAGTTCATGGAAGACCCAGGAAAAAAGAGAACCAGAAGAAAAGCAACGACCAGAAACACTGAGGGGTGGGACCGCTTTGAAGGCGGTATCCACCCCTTTAATGTATGGCTTCAGGTCAAATGAAAGGAATACTCCACCCGTGAACGAAAAGTGAATGGACGACCGCCTTTTTGGGCTGGCCGAAATCGGATATGCCGTGCGGCCTCAACCGCACATTCATCCAGGCCATAGCCGAGTGATTTGACAACCTGGACTTCACCAATCGTTCCATCAGCGCGAAATTCAACCGATAACACCACTTTTCCAGCAATTTTATTTTGCCGGGCGGCTTCGGTGTACCGTGGCTTTGATTGAGAGATAATTTGAGGTCGCGTGTCAGGCGCTGTACTGCCGCCAAACATCAGAACGGCAAGCAATGTGGTGGATTCTTCTTCGCTCAATTGTGGTTCTTTCAGAACCTGGAGTATTTCACTCAAACCTGGTTTGACGATATCTTTTTCGATTGAGCCGGTGTTGTGTTTGAGTCTTGAAAAAACTGAACCAGCAGATGACATTATTTTCCATCGCCCCTGCTTCTTTACAAGCTGGTAAGAACTAAAACCTCCGGGAATCCACTCGGACCAGCCTTTATCGGGAAAATAAACCCGTTGAGCTTGTGAGGAACAATCAACAAACCCTCTCCAGGAAATCCCGTTCAACTGATCAATTTTGGATATTGGCTGAGAGCCTGTCTTCAGCACCATTTCATTGACTTGCCAGTACTTCCCGCCTTCTTTTTCTTTTGTGAACCAGCTTTCTCCATTTTTTGCCCAGCAGGTTTCAAATTCCCGTTGAGCAAATGCCTGAGCTTCCTGATTGAGTTCTTCAGAAGGTTCAACCGATTGTGGCCAACCCATGAAGGGGCTGGCCAGGGCGCAATGGCACCCTGACCAAAACCAACCACCCAAAAGGCCAAGCAAAACCAACCATTTCATAGTTTTCCTCCTTGACTGAAACTCATACCAATTTGGAATGAACATATCGCATTTTTGAAAAGCTAAGTTGCTGATATGAATGTATTTCCCTCAGCCCTTAGCCCAATACCCTCAGCCCGAAATGGTATCAGACTCATCAAATCAGAGCTGTTTTGCTTGATGCTGGCTAGGGAACGCAAATGATCTTCACCTCAGGTTCTGGGACTGGGTGAGCATTTCGCTCACCAAACAACCGCACTCCCTGATACACATACCAGGATCGAAATGACGACATGCCGTCTTCGCGGCAGATATCCCGTAGCAGTTCATCCGCCCGCTGGCGGTATACTTTATAATCCAGTGCTCCAAGTCGCATAAGCTGGTACAGTGCATCGTGAACCAGCGATCCACGCATAAAGTTCCTGGTGTCAATCGTGGGGCCGCTCGGTCCATCCCAGGCATAGTTTTTTTTGATCCCCAATCTTCCCTGGCTTGTTAAACCAACAAAATCAAATATCAAATCCCGTGGTGGAGTAATGTCAGTTTGTATCTCATAGTCTTTAACTAACTGATATTTGTAGGATGTGAGTTCTCGATAGCAAGCTTGCGGCATAATATATTCACCTCAAATCATTCATAATACAGGTGAAACCAATATTTTTTTCTAATTTATTACTACTCTGTAAGAAAAGCAACCTGGGCAGAAGATCCCACAATATGGTGCAGTATCTCTCATTCAATTAGATTTTCTTGCTACCACGAGGCGAGCTGATAGGATGTACTCTGTATTCTTCAGCCGGCTTCTTCAGCCCTGGCCTATTTTCTTCCGCCCTGAACCTGTCTTCTCCAAGTCACAATGAGCCAAAAGACTGATTTTTAGCGCATACGTCAGACAGAAGCCCGTTTTCGAAACTTTGCACTTGAATTCGCTGGCCTGGTTGGTTTTTGATTGCTTCCGCACACATAAAAAGCAGAAAATCACTTGCACCACAGGTTCTCTCACACTTTTCTCACGTGCGCTCCGCACGACTGCAATAAAATTATGAATTATGAGTGGTAAGACTTTGTTCTTCAACAAGATAGCTTTTCATAATTCATAATTTGTATCATTGAGGAGGATTCCACTGTATGCCTGGACACCTGAAGTTCACACGCGTATTGCGTCAGCGGCTTTTTCTTGCCCTGACAGTGCTTTGCACCAGTATTTTTTTCACACCTTCACTCTATGCCCAAAATCCAACGACGATTGATCTGGGCGTGAAAATCCCAGAACTCGGTATCTATGGGGCAGCAGCCAATAATGCAACCGGCAATAGTGTGGCGGTCGGAGACCTCAATGGCGATGGACTCAACGACGTCGTGGTGGGAAGTCCACGTGAACGTGGCCCTGCCGGAGACCCAACCGGACGGCTGGCCTGTGGCGTGGTCCGGGTCTTTTTGGCACCATTTGCAGCCAACGACCAGGTTGATTTAGCCCAACGCCAGGCGCCGGTCACCATCTTTGGCCAGCAAACCGGCGACAACCTCGGGAGCAATCTGTTAATTGCCGATATCAATGCCGACAATCGCCCGGATTTGATTATGCAGGCCGCGAATGCCGACTTTGGCGGCACGAGATCTGATTGTGGAAAAGTCCTGGTCTTGTTTGGCCCAATTAATCCACAAACACGAGACCTGGCAAATGCTCAAACACCGCCGAATGTTCAGTTTATTGGAATTTCGGCTGGCGACCGGGTAGGGAATGCACTCACCGCAGGTGATTTTGACAGCGACGGACGCACTGATCTGATCATCGGCTCACCGTTTTCAACCGTAAACGGAGCGCCACTCGGCGGCGCGATTTTCATCATTTATGGCCGCCCAAGCGCCAGCTTCCCGGCCAGCTATGATTTAACCCAGTTTGCCCAAAACCAGGACGACGCGTTTGGATTCCAAACGGCGGATACGTTGTTTGGCTTTTCAGTTGGCTTCGGTGATGTCAACGGAGACCGCCGGGGTGACATCATTGCCGGTGCGCCACGCTTTGACGGCGCCAATGGGGCCCGGCTCAACAGCGGCGCCGTGGTGGTACTCTTTAACGGCGAATTGCAAAACCCATTTGTCGGCTTTGGAATTGATACCAATGATCTGATGGGAAGCAGTATCTCGGTGGGCGATGTTACAGGTGACAGTCTGGCGGATGTCATTGCCAGCGCACCCGGTGCCTTTAGCCTCAGTAATCAGCGAAGTGGGGCTGGGGAAGTCTACATGTTGCTTGGCGGACGATTTGCTCCGGGCCAAATTCGGGATCTGTTAATCCAGGGCCAGGGACCAGAAGCCACGTTTTTTGGCGCCGCCATTGGTGACCGGCTTGGATTTCCATTTGGAACGGCAGTTGGTGATATCAATGGCGATACCATCAGCGACATTTTGATGGTTGCCAACGGTGGCGACGGGCCAAACAACAGCCGGATTGATGCTGGAAATGTGTATGTGGTGCTCGGGAATGCAAGTCTGGCTGGACCACGTGATCTGGCAACACCGTCAAATTCGAGCGTGATCGTGTATGGTGCCCGCTCACAGGATCAAATTGGGTCTCCGATTGAAACCTCAGCGAGTAACCGAACTGGCAGTACCGTGGTCATTGGGGATATTTCAGGAGATCGCAAAGGGGACCTCATCATTGGATGTCCGTTTTCGGATGGACAAATCGCGGCGCCAAAAACTGATGCAGGCGTGGTGTATGCACTGACCCAATTAAGCGGGCCACCGCCAGTCAATCAGCCACCGGTCATCACTCCGGTCGCCAACCAATCTGTGGTTGAAGGAAAAGCTCTGAGCGTCGCGATTTCAGCGACTGACCCAAATGGTGATACCATTCGGTTTAGCCTGACTGGACCAGCGTTTGTACAGGTGTTTGACAACTTGAACGGCACAGGGACAATCCAGATCATGCCGCCAATCAACACGCCGAAACAAACCTACAGCATCGTTTTGACGGCCACTGACGCTGGCACCCCGGCCCTTAATAGCGCCGTTACTTTTACAGTCACCGTCACTTCAGCCGGACCCGTGATCAATTCGGTGACCTATGACGGCAAGTTTATGACCATCAGCGGCGTCGGGTTGACGCCAAGCCCCACCGTGCGGGTAAATGGCAATGTCCTGGCGACCAAATTCCTCAAGACCATCACGGACCAGCAACTTCGGGTCAAAGGCAAACCAGCGAAATTGAAGCTGCAATCAGGCGATAACCAGATTATCGTGGTGGTCAACGGATTGGAGTCAAATGTTGCTATTTTGAGACTTTAGGGAGTCGGGGGAAAATATCATACCACCAGGGTTCAGGGTTCAGGGTTTAGGGTTTAAAAGACATAAAGGACGAAAAGGACGAAAAGGACATAAATTCGAAACCCTGAACCCCGAACCCTGAACCCGATTTCAGTGGGATTTTATTTTCTTCCGGGTCCCTTAATCCATTCTTCATTCTCAATTCTCAATTCTCAATTCTTCATTGGTTTATGAAAGTTTTTCACGTCACCACCGGTGCGTTTCAGGCGCACACCTTTTTTCTGATGTGCGAACGCACCCGCGAAACATTGCTGATTGATCCGGGACAACATCCCGAACCAATCCTGCAGATGATTCGCACCCATCAACTCAACGTGACCCATCTGGTAGGCACTCACGCCCACCTTGATCATGTCTGGAGCGTCGGTCGGCTGAAGCAAGAAACCGGCGCTCCGTTTTATCTCCACCCAGATGACGAGCCAATTTACCAGAATATGCCCGAATGGGGATTGCTCTTCGGGTTTCAGATTCCAACACCACCACCGATTGATATTTATTTAAAGGATGGCGATGTCTTGAAATTTGGCGACGAGGCACTCCAGGTGCGCCACGTACCGGGTCATTCGCCCGGCCATGTCATGCTCTATAACGCCACCGATGCCTGGGTGGGCGATTGTCTGTTTCAAGGCTCAATTGGTCGAACGGACCTGCCCGGCGGAGATACCCAGACGCTGCTTGATACCATCCATCAACGGATCCTCCCTCTCGGAGACAAGGTCAAAGTCTACCCCGGCCATGGATTGCCCACGACCATTGCCGAAGAACGCCGCAGCAATCCTTTTTTGCGAGGCCATATTGGCCGGTCGGTGTTGTGGCAGGAACAGTGAGAAAACCAGGCCCTCAGCCCTGGTTTTTTCAAAATGAATCAATCGCCATCTGGAGCACATTATCCTGACCGGCCAGCAATGACTGACGGGTCAGTTCGGCTTTGACCTGTGGAACCGTTCCGCGACCTTCAAGCACAATTCCTTTCGGCGTCGTGTAATTTGAAATGACATACATCAGCGAACCGCCCGTCGGCAGAAGTTGATTCAACGCTGGAAGTACCGCTCCCGCCGTTGTTTGGCCAAACACGGTTGCCCGCCCCATATCCTGCATACCGGCGGAAAAAACCTCAGCCGCACTCCCAGTTAATTCATCCACCAGAATCACGACTTTCCCCTGATAGGCAGCTTTTCCCGTGCCTTGAAACGCAGCCGGTTGCGATTGATACCGAAAGGTCATCGTACCCAAGGTGCCGTCGGTGGCGCTCAGCACACTTGCCAGCGCATTGGTCAGTTGCGCGGCGCCCCCCCGATTCCCACGCAAGTCAATGATCAAGCCGGAAGTTGATTGGAATTCAACCAACGCTTTTTGAAACTGCTCAAGCAAGTCCCCAAAGAACAGGTTAAACCGAATATATCCAATCTGCGGCGTCAGCTTGCGGTGTTCAAAGTTGAGAGCCATTCCTGCAGGCTGGGCCTGACGTTCAACCTCGAAGGTACGCGGCTGATCGTGTTCATCCAAAAGTTCGATTTTCACTTTGGTACCGACTCCACCTTGCAGGAATTTGTTGGCGGCTCGAACTCGCTCGACTTCTTCGCGGAGGGCAAATCCGCCGCGCTCGGCTTTAAACTCTTTGAGGAACGTGTCTGGAGTTTTGTTTTCGATTTTTGACACCACATATCCAGGACGGATGCCCTGTTTGGCAGCAGGCGAATCTGGTTTGACTTCTTTGACCACGAGTTGATTGTTCATCCAGCGCACATCAAGCCCAATATTTCCCACGGCTGGCTGGGTTGACCGGGTTTGAAGGCCCTGAACCTGCCCCGGTTCAACGACGCTTAAATGAGAGCGCTTGAGTTCACCGACCATTTGGTTGAGCAGGGTGTGGAACTCTTTGTTCCCTTCCGTAGCCGTCACTTTCGGCAAATACTGATCGTGAATGCCTTTCCAATCCACCCCGCCAAACGTGGCATCCCAATAGGATTCGTTGATGGTCTTCCACACCAGTTCAAACGTCTCAAGCCGTACATGTTCAGGCAAGGTCTTTGCATCTGGAGCAATCGAGGGAAGCGCGGCTTTCGGTGCCACAGCCGGTGCGGTGGCTGATGAAGGACCCGTTGAGGAAACTTCACCCAATTCAAACAGTTTTGAGTCAACCGGAACATTAAATTTGACCTGGGTGATTTTGGTCTTGATCGTCACATGAGGATTGATGGATTTGGTCGAAAACGCCAGAACCCGACCATCAACTGTCCGGTAATCATCAAATTGTTCGGTATTTTTTATGGCATCACCACTGACGATTTGTTTCAGCAGGTAGGTAGCAGCATCAAAATAATATTTGATGGGAATGTCGTGTCCCAAAGGGTCTTTTTCGCTGGTGGTCAGGACGAGGCATTTCACCCCATCGAGGGTTTCATCTGGTTGCCGGGTAAAGCTCAGGTTCTTTTCCCGATATTCATACAGTTCAGGCTGAGGCTGACGGTCAGCCACGGCTTGAGGATCGGAGTTTTCCAAATACCCTTTGAAAAATGGTGCCCGCCGCCAGGATCGTTTTCCGTCAAACCCAGTTTCTTGTGTACCTTGCGCCCCTTCGATCCGGGCAAATCGGCGATGATTTTTTCGGTCTTCGAGGCGATAGACCTTCTGGATATTTCCAAAGACCTCGATTTCGCTGTATCGCTCAACTGATTGAATCGAATTCCAGGCCGTATGGCCACCAATGGCGGCAATATGTTTGTCAAGAATTCTATCAACGTCCCGTGAACTGGTCGTTGACGAATGTTGAGATGGGGAAAATCGAGGAACTGCCTGACAGACACCGATTTCCAGAAAGATCAGAGTAACCGTTACAACGGTCGTAACTCGGCTCAGGATGCTCATTGCAGGAAGTCTCCGTTTTTAACTTGAGAATATGATGTGTGATGGTTCCAGATGTACCTCTGTGCAAAAGGGGGACCACAATCCTGCTTGCGTCCATAACCCTCAATCAAACATTACGGAGTTTTCACCTCAATTCATATAAAGCATTTGAATACAGTTTTTACAGATACAACTCATCATTGAACTAAATCAAAATGCAACCGACTTTCATTGATTGCCAGTTCCCGATATGAGGAAGTGATTCCTTATATCAGGAAAGGATGTGTTGCTGGCTGAAGGAGCAGTTTCTGTGGTTGTCCGGACCCCATTTCCCTGACTGACACCCAGATTTTGCTCTAACCAACGTTTTTCCAGCAATTTCTTTCATTTTTTTGAATTTTTAAGTTCTTCACTCTAAGTAAGTTATCACTTACTTAGATGTTTCCAACGCCTGCCTGCCTTGACCCACTTTCAATCCGTGGTAAGCTTCCCTCCCATTTTTATTTCCTGTCTGCCGGTCTGGCAGTCGTAGCCAATAACCCAATCACACATCCTCAATCAGATATCAGTTCAAGAGAGCCTCCATCTGAAGGAACACGCTCCCCCTGATAATTCCCAGGTATCTGAGATTCATTTCTTGAATGGAGCATAGGGTTTTGCTTGATTGCTTCATATTTTTCTTCTTCCAACTGGACTTCCAGGGGAAGAAAGTACGGCTCCGGCCCGTCTACTTTTAAGTGTGGGGCGCCAAAACATATCTGCCTTGGCGCAGCCGACCAATTCTTGTTGTATTGATTTTTGTTTCCTTTTCACCTCACAGGAAAAGCAATTTTAAGGGAGAGTTTGCCGAATGAAGCGTTTTCTTACACTTCTCAGCCTGGTGCTGTTTGCCATGACCGTCGTGGCCGTGGGCACCGGGAAAATGCAGTCGGGCGCGGTCTATCAAGCCCCGCCAGCATCCCAAACTGCGGTTTCACAACTGGAAGCCGTCCAACCGCAACTTCTTTCAAGTGATTATGTCAGCCTGAGCGACCAGCATAAGGTCATGATCTCGGCTGAAGATTCCGCTTTGTTTGATGAACTCATGGCCTCGGGCAGCGTCAAGCAGGTCCTGGACTATGAGAGTTTTCGCGTCGTCACGGTTGGAACCGATACCGTGAACAGCCTCAAAGGTCGGGCTGAAATTCGTGATGACATGAACGTCATCTCCCTCAACGGCTTTCATCTGGATACCACGAACCCGGAAGCCACACTCGCCACCCTGCCGCCAGCCTTTAGCCGGCAGGCTGATCTGACCAAAGGGGTTCAAACCGGTGCTGAAGCTGGTCTCTATCTGGTCCAGTTTACTGGCCCGATTCAGGATGAGTGGTATACCAAACTGGCAAAGACCGGCGTCCATATCGTGGCTTATACCGGCAACAATGCCTACGTTGTTGACGCCAGTGCCAGTCAAGTCCAGGCCCTGGAAAAATGGAAAGCCAACCACAGCGAAACAGTCCAGTACATCGGCTTTTATGAGCCGGCGTTCCGAGTGTCGCCCACCCTGCGCGATATGTATCAGCGCAATGCCAGCGCGCTGACCGATGTCACGATTCAGGTGGTGGATGGCCCACGAGCAACGGAAACACTCACTGCCCTGCGGCAAATTTCGACTCAAGTGCTGCGCCAGGAAAACAAAGTTCTGGAATATCGCAACATCACGCTCACGGTTCCGACCGACCGGATTGCCGATATCAGCCGGATGGACAGCGTGTTTGCCGTGGCCTATTACACCGCACCGGTGCTGATGGATGAACGGCAAGGTCAGATTCTGGCTGGAAATATCAGTGGGAATGCGGTCGGCGCCCCCGGCTATCTGGCGTGGCTGCAGGCTCGCGGCTTTAGTGGCACCGGGCAGTTTGACTTTACAGTTGATGTCACCGATGACGGAGTTGACCGGGGCAGCAACACCGATGTAAACAACGAATTTAAGGTCAATGGCCAATCCGCCGGCGCCAGCCGCCTGGTGTTTAACAACAACTATACGGGTGATTCACAAGCGGATAGTGGTGGCGGGCACGGCAGCATCAATGCCTCGATCATTTTTGGATACAACAATTCAACCGGAAGCACAGTTGAAGATGCTGGCGGGCACAATTACGGTCTGGGCATTTGCCCGTGGGTGAAAGTTGGAAACACCAAGGTTTTTAGCAATGGCTCTGGCGCTCAGTTTACCCAGGAAGCCACCATACGACTGCGAGCGGCCTATAATGGCGGCGCCCGCATCAGCAACAATAGCTGGGGGTATCGCTTTGCCAACGATTACAACGCGGATTCACAGGAACACGATGTACTCGTCCGTGATGCTGACAATCAGGCAACTGGCAATCAGGAACTGACGATTGTGTTTGCCGCCGGAAACAGCGGTTCCAGCTCCTTCACCGTGTCACCTCCCGGAACAGCCAAAAATATTATCTGCGTCGCCGCCTTTGAAAATGACCGGCAAACCGGAACCGACGGCTGCGGGACGGACAACAGTGGCGCCAACAACGTCAATGATGTGATTGGTTTTTCAGGCCGCGGACCGACTTCGGATGGGCGTGTCAAACCGGACCTCGGTGGACCTGGAACGCACATTCAGGGTGCCGCTTCACGGTCAACCAATTATGACGGCGCCAGTGTGTGCAACAAATACTGGCCAACCGGTCAGACGCTCTATGCCTGGTCATCAGGTACATCGCACTCGGCGCCGGCCATCTGCGGCGTGGCGGCGTTGATTCGGCAGTACTTCATCAATCAGAGCTGGACGATTCCAAGCCCAGCGATGGTCAAAGCCTATATGGCCAATGCCACCCGCTACATGACGGGAACGGGTGCCAACGATACCCTGCCATCCAACAGCCAGGGAATGGGCAGTGCGCATCTGGCAACTTGCTTTGATGGTGTGTCACGGGTGAGAGTGGATCAGACCGAAGTGTTTGGTGCCACTGGACAAACCCGGACCGTCAGTGGAACCGTGGTGGATAATAGCAAACCATTCCGGGTGACTCTGGTCTGGACTGATGCGGCTGGTTCCACGACTGGAAATGCCTGGGTCAATAACCTTGATCTGGAAGTGACCGTCGGTGGACAAACCTATAAAGGCAATGTGTTCTCAGGCCGCAACTCAATTACAGGTGGCACGGCTGACACCAAAAACAACATGGAATCAGTGTTCCTGCCGGCTGGTGTTTCCGGAGCCTTTAGCGTCACGGTCAAAGCCACCAACATTGCCGGCGACGGTGTGCGGAACAATGGCGATACGACCGATCAGGATTATGCGCTGGTCGTCTATAACGGCACCACCGCCGCTCCAACCCCAGATTTCACCATCAGCACCAACCCGACTTCCTCAGGTTCCGTGACCCAGGGAGGCTCAGCCACGACAACTGTAACCGTTGCCCCGACCAACGGGTACACAGGCACAGTCAATCTGTCGGTTTCAGGGTTGCCGGCCAATACCACGGCGAACTTTGTGCCAACCTCAATCACCACTTCCGGCAGCTCAACGCTGACAATTAACACCACGGCATCAACGCCAACCGGAATCTTCACGCTCACAATCACTGGGACGGATGGCGTGTTGACACATACCGCCACCTACACCCTGACGGTTGGTTCAGTGCCAACGGGTGATTTCAGCTTGACGACAACTCCCAAGAGCGGCACCTGGCGGCGCAATGCGGCCTACCGGGTTACAGTCAAAGTAACTCGGACGGGTGGGCATAATGCTGCAATTACCCTGTCACAAACCGCCAATAAAACTGGTCTGTTTACCAACGTGACCTTTAGCCCGAACCCGGTAACAGCAACCAAGACTTCAAGCTCAGCCACCTTCCGGACAGCAGCCAACGCGCCAACGGGAGCTGCCGTCATCACCATTTCTGGAACCGATGGCGTGCGTACCCGCACCGCCACCGTGAACATTAAGGTTCAGTAATGGACAAAAGCGAGTAGCGAGTAGTGAGTAGCGAGTAGCGAGTAGTCAGACCAATTTCTTCTCATTTGAGCCAATCAGAGTTCTTCAATCAGTGATGAGGAACAGCTCACCGGGGAAGACAGCATTTAAACCAATACTGGGTTGACTATTCGCTTTGTCTGACGACTCGCTACTCACGACTCGCTACTCACGACTCGCTTTGTCTCGCTACTTCACTACCTCAAAAACCGTTTGAACCGTCCCAGCAATTTGGTCCGCAGAAAGTCAGCTTCAGGTATTCCCAGCCAGATAGTTCCTCCCAAATACGCCACCCCGTAAATCCCCAAGACCACTCCGGCAAGCACAAACGGTGGAAGCCACATCAACACCGATTTGAGTGCGATTCCCACCCCAGCGGCACCGCCAGCAATAGCCCAGAGGGTCAGCCCAAACCGCCATGGTAAGTGAAAGCCGCCAATCCGTCGCCTGAGAATCCAGCGCAACAACAGATACTCAACCCAACTCGCCACTCCGGACGAGACCGTCAATCCGACGATTCCCCAAAACGGTTTGAGCCCAAGGAATTGAGGGACTTGCAACGCCAGGAGATAGCCAAGGACTGCCGTTATCGCCACCCGGGCAATCGAGCATTTCAACGGAATTTTGGTTTCGTGGAGGGCGTAAAATGTTGAGGAATACAATCGCCCCATCGTCGCCGCCAGCAACCCAATCGTCAGCCCGGCCAGCGTACACCAGACAAGCACGGTATCGCCGCGTTGAAAGCGCCCATTCTGAAACAAGGCACCCACGACCACATCACCCAGAACCCAAAAGGCCACGGCTGACGGAATGACGTAAAACGCCACGTGGCGTAGCGTTGCAATCAGCCGCTGACGGATTTGCTCGGCAATTTCATCGCTGGTGCCGAGCGTGCTCGACATTTCAGGGAGTTCAGCGGCTGAAAACGACATGCCAAACAAACTCACCGGCAACATGTAGACAATCTGGGCATTGGCCAGAACGGCCAGCGCCGTGGGTGAAATGAAACTCGCCAGAATCCGGTCCACATAGGCGCTGATCTGAACCACACCTCGCCCAGCCACAACCGGCAAAAAATTCTGAATCACCTTCCAAACCGGCGCGAACCGCACATCAAAGGATGGCTCGAACCGCTTGAGCAACCCCAGTACTTTTGGAAGTTGCACCAGAAAAATCAGGAAACTGCCAATAGTTGCGCCCCAGGTGGTATAGACCACCAGCATTTCACCCGGTTGATGGCGAAACACCACCAGCGTCACAATCACCGTGGCATTCATCACCACCTGAACACTGTATGACAGGAAAAACTGTCGGTGACTGTTGAGCACTCCCAAACACCAGGCCGACATTACCAAAATGCCTGTTCCAGGAAAAACAATCCGGACCAGTTGAACGGCCAGGTCATAGTGCGCGCCGGTAAAGCCGGGAACAATCAATTTCGTCAAAACTGGCGCCAGCACAATCCCGATGAGCACCAGAAATGACACCATCACTCCAAGCAGTGAGGCCACGGCACCTGCGACTTTGCGGGCATCCACTTCGTTCCCTTCAGCCAACAACCGGGAGTAGACCGGGATGAAGGAGGCTGAAAGCACACCTTCCCCAAGTAAATTCTGCAAAAAGTTGGGAATGGATTGCGCGGCACGAAAAATCCCAGCCACATCGGAATTGCCAAAATAGCGGGCGAAAAACCATTCGCGGGCAAATCCGGAGATGCGACTGAGTAGAATTCCAGCCGCCACCAGAAAAGCTGAGGCCGAAGGACTGTGTGATCGCGAGGTTGTTTTTGAAGCTGAATCAGATGATGAAGACAGATCTGGGGATGGAGAACTCATAAGGAGGGAGTGAAGGAGCGAAAGACGGCACAAAAGCGAGTCGTGAGTAGCGAGTAGCGAGTAGCGAATATAGAATTTCAGATAAAGAAACCACGGAACACACGGAACACACAGAAAATAAATCCAAATTTTTCAATCGTTTCTGAAATTTCCTCAAATAGAAACTCAAGAAATATTTATCTGAAAAGCTATAGTCAGACAAAGCGAGTCGTGAGTAGCGAGTAGCGAGACCAATTTCTTCTCATTTGAGCCAATCAGAGTTCTTCAATCAGTGATGAGGAACAGCTCAACGGGGAAGACAGCATTGAACCAATACTGGGCTGATCATTCACTGTGTCTGACGACTCGCTACTCGCTACTCGCTACTCGCTCTTATGACTGGCCGCCATCTTTGGGGTTGGTACGCCGTGGACGGGATGGAGATTGAGGTTGTGGGAGCGGTGGTTTGACCGGTAACTGGCCTTGCTGATATTGCTCGCGGAGCTTGATGCGCTGGATCGCCAGGTTAGCGGCATTCACAACCCGGGCATTATTATCACGCAACAGGGGTTCAATGACCGGGACGCTTTCGCCGGTGCCGATGACACCGAGGACTTTGAGAATTTTCACGGTGGCGCCAGTGGTCGCAACCCGGACTGGGCCGTGTAAATCAGCCGGACTGAGGACTTCATACAGATATCCGGTCGCCTGATCACCGAGCGTCATGGCTTCAAGTTCCTTGATAATGGCATCCAGATACTCTGGCCGTCCGAGTCGGTAGAGAGCAAATGCCTGGGCGAGCTTGACGCTATTACTGCCCTCTTTGAGACGATTGCGCGAAATGGTCTCCACAAAGCTGGTGTCACCCATCCGCGCCAGTCCTTCATTGGCCCATCGGCGGCGGTCTTCATCACGACGCAGGTTTCCTTCAAAAACATCTTTACTGGCCGGGTCACCGATTTGGGATAAAGCTTCGAGCGTAATTCGTTGACGTTCAGGAACTTGCTTGAAAAAATCGTTAATGTTGGCTTTGAAACCCCGCTTATCTTCACCCAACCGATATACCGTGTTGAGCGGCTCAACGGCTTTGTGGGTCCGCAACAACCCTGCCGTTGCAATTGCCTGTGCTCGAACTTCCCGATCATCGTTGGAAAAGTAGGGGATGGCATATTCGCCATATTCGGTGCGCCCCAATTTGATAAACACCCGAAAGATGTCAATTCGCAGATTTGGGTCCGAATCAAGCGCACCAATCAACGCCAGCGCCTGCGAATCAGCCCGGAGAACACCAAGTGCTCGCACCGCAGCCCGACGCAGGCTGACTTCGGCATCATCACGCATCATCTGGGCCAGGGCTTCGGTCATCCGGGGGTCAACCTGGACATAGGGCTCAACAATGGTTGGGCCGTCGGTATCCAGAAAGGGGTTGAGGACATTCAATCCCTTGCGCTCCGCAAAAACAAATCCGATGTCGCTTTCGATGTAATAGGAAATGAGGGCCCGCACCGCAGCCCGACGCACCTGTGGGGAAAGATCTTTTAAAGTATCAAGAATGGCTGGAATCACCGCTTCGTCTTTAAGACGTCCAAGCGATTCAAGTGCATTGGCCCGCACCTCAGGATCCGTGTCGGTTTGCGCCGCCTGAGCCAGCGCTCCACTGACTTCGCGAAATCGCTTTTCGCCCAATTCCTTGGCTGCCTTTCGGCGAACGACTGGATCTGGATTTTTCAAATTCGCCAGCAGGGATTCCTGACTGGTTTGGGCCTGAATGGAAATGGGGTTGACCACCAGCCAGCCACTCGCGCCGACCAAACAAGCTGTTAACATCAATGCCTGGGAAAATTGCCAGACAGACGTCCGTTGGGAATTGATAGCCATAGATGAATGCCGCCTCCGCCCGTGGTTTGATTGCAACCGATTGAAGAAAATCGAGATGTGTGCCTGACCGTACCAAGTTCAACTCGACCCTGTCAATGTTCACACTTTTGGATTGGAGATTTGTCCAGCCGGGTCTCTCGACTTTTTGGATTCTTTCTCGCGGCCCAGCGTAATGAGCCAGTTGCCTATTCGGCATTTTCAGTCATCACCCGCTCCGGGCATCAAATCTAACCGACTGTAAGGAAATGACTTGGGCGAAAGTCTTGACACACCCGACAAGCTGCGGTTCAATCCCCACTTCTTTGCCTTTTGCAAGCGTCCACCGAAAAGAACAGATCACGTTCTGAAATGCCGGTCTAAAGCTGATCGAACGCCGGAAAGGATTATGATGTCCGTTTCTGAAACAACTGCCGTGGTGAATTCACTGGAGACGATCCACCAAACACTCCAGGCAACAATGACTGAATATGCGTCCAAATCGGTGCCGGCCCACTACGGTGATGTTCAAGCCGAATACCATACTTTGCAGACTGGGGTTGGGTTGATTGATTTAAGCGCCCACGGGCGAATCCAGGTCAGTGGCAAAGAGCGCGTTCAGTTTCTAAATGGACTGGTCAGCAATTACATCAAGCCGTTGCAGCACGGCTTTGGGGTGCCCGCGCTCTTTCTTACAGCCCAGGGAAAAGTGATTGCCGCGTGTCATATTTTCGGTGTGGATGAAACCTTCTGGATTGATTTGGACGCCGCTCTGGCTGAAAAAATCTATAAATCCTTATTTCGCTTTACTTTCGCTGGTGACTTTAAAGTCGAGGATCTCGCCAAAAACTATGGGTTGCTTTCCCTGCAGGGCCCGCTAGCCAGCGCCATGCTGGCGGCTATCACCGGGAGCAACCCAGGTGAATGGCCCATAACCCATCAAGTTGATAAAGTTGGCGGCGGCACGGAAGATATTCCGGTATTGCCGCTGAAGAAGCTCCAACCTGGTGAAACCGAAGCACTTGTGGTCCGGCGGGCACGTGGAACAGTTGACGGATATGATCTCTATATTCGTCGCGAAGCACTGGCTCAAACCTGGAACTGGCTCACCAATCAGGGCACCGCATTTCACCTGCGTCCAGTTGGATGGGAAGCCATGGAACTGGTGCGCGTTGAAGCCGGCCTTCCCCGCTATGGCGTTGATGTGGATGAAAACGTGATTGCCCTCGAAGCCAACCTGGGTTCGGCGGTCAGCTACCATAAGGGATGTTATGTCGGCCAGGAAACCGTTGCCAAAATCCACTGGCGCGGACACGACCAGGTCGCCCGGAGGTTGACTCAGCTTGTCGTTGAAGGCGCGGACTTGCCGCAGCGTGGCAGCCGAATTGTGAAAGGCGAAAAAGAAGTCGGTACGCTCACCAGTGCCATTCGCTCGCCGCGGCTTGGCGGTGCTATTTTGGCGCTTGGGTATGTTCGCTCATCGGTCATTCAGGCTGGCGGAACGCTCACCATCAAAAACGATGACGGCACGGAAGTCAGCGCGGAACTGAAAGCCTGAGGCTGAAGACAGCGGGCTGAGAAAACCAGGGCTTGGGGCTGAGGGCTGAAGACTTCGGGCTGAAGAATTAGTTTTCTTTCATCCCTCATCCCTCATCCCTCATCCCTCATCCCTGGATTGCCCTGAGCCCGCTGTCTTCAGCCCGAGATCTCGTGTCATTCACTTTTCTTTTCATTGGGGATTTTTATGTCGCACCCTGAGCATTCGGAAATGCCTGCACCAATCAACACACAGCCAGACATTGAATGGGCAACGGCTGAAGACGCTTATCACATTATCAACCATCTCCTGACATACGTTCACGCCACCAGTGATCTGATTGCCCTGATGGCAACCGCCCTTGGCGAAGCGCAGGTGAAAAAGCTGGCTGAAACGCATCCGTGGGCTGACTACCTTGCGGCACGGCGTATGTTGGAAAAGATTCAGCCTGAGATTCAAAAATTTTCTCAAACCATGATTGAACTGGCCAAAGACCGACCCGACCGGCCAGATCCCGATGAAGAATAGTGGGTTCCAGGTTTTTGAAAGGATGAGGGATAAAGGATGAGAAATGAAAAGAATTACCTTGTCACCCTGTCATCTTGTCACCTTGCCATCTTCTCAGGGTTCCGGGTTTTCGAAAAATTCACCTGCATCAGCAGGTAGCCTGACTACTCGCTACTCGCTATTTCGCTATTTCGCTATTTCGCTATTTTGCTATTCACGACAAAGATACAATGTCCACTACAGCTCCGTTGACCTCTCCACAACTATCAGCCCAGGCCGAAGATGAAGCGATCCTCATTCGCCGGGCCAGAGTCCACAACCTCAAAAATATCAGCGTTACCATTCCGTTCAACCAGCTCACGGTGGTTACCGGGGTCAGTGGATCCGGGAAATCTTCGCTGGCGTTTGACACGGTTTATGCCGAAGGACAGCGCCGGTATGTCGAATCACTCTCAGCCTATGCGCGACAGTTTCTCGAGCGGATTGATAAACCGGATGTTGATGAAATCACTGGGATTTGCCCGGCAATTGCCGTGCGTCAGAAAAATTCGGCTCGCAACCCACGGTCAACCGTCGCCACCCAAACTGAAATTCATGACTACCTGCGGTTGCTCTATGCCCGTGTGGGGCGCACGTTTTGTTATCAATGTGGAATTGAAGTCAAACGTGATACACCCCAATCAATTGCCGATGCGGTGCTTGAACTGCCTGAAGGCACCCGGTTCTATGTTTTGTTTCCAGCGGCTTCAGGTATGAATTTTATGCCGGAAGTAAATGTGGGAAGTGAAGATGACGGGAGTTTTGATGACCTCGACGACTCGATGATAGATGAATCGCTCACGCCCGATGGAGGTCTGAGACGAAGAGGCAAACCGGTGCGCTCACGCGAGGCGTCAATCACCCCTGAAGATGGTGAGGCTGAGTTGCGCCGGGTCAAAGGGTATCTCATGAGCCTGATGCAGCGTGGGTTCACCCGATTGTACCGCCGTGGAGAGATCTTTGAACTGACAACCCCTGATGTGTTCCCGTTTTCTGATTTTCACGAAACTTCAGTTCTGGTTGACCGCCTGGTGGTGCGACCCGATACGCGCGAACGACTGGTTGATTCCCTGGAAACCGCCTATCGCGAAGGAAATGGTAAAGTTGAGATCCAGACAGTTGGTTCAAACACACAGCAGTTTCGATTTAGCGAAGATTTCGAGTGTAAGACCTGCCACATTGGCTACCCGATGCGTGAGCCGCGGTTGTTTAGTTTCAACAACCCGTATGGCGCCTGCCCAACCTGTCAGGGATTTGGCGATATTGTCGGCCTGAATCTGGATCTGGTGGTCCCAAACCCGAAGTTGACACTTGAAGAGGGGGCAATTGAACCCTGGACTAAATCACAGTTTGAATTTGCCCAGCGTGAACTCCGGACCGTGTGCCAGCGCCATAAAATCCCGATGACAGTGGCGTTTCATCAGCTCAGCCCGGAACATCGAACGCTTTTGTTTGAGGGCACCAACGGCTGGGGCGGCATTCGCGGCTTTTTTGATTCACTGGAGCAACAAAAATACAAAATGCACATCCGGGTGTTCCTGGCCAAGTATCGCAGCTACACCTGTTGCCCGGATTGCCATGGGGGAAGGCTTCGCCCTGAAGCCCGAGCGGTTCGAATTGGTGGAAAACCGATTGTTGACACCCTGGCGATGACGATTGAAGAGGCAGCCGATTTTTTTGAAAATTTATCCCTGACAACAGAAGAACTGGCAATTGCAGACCGAGTTTTGATCGAAATTCGCCATCGGCTGCGATTTTTGAAAGACGTCGGGTTAGAATACCTGACGCTTGACCGGCTCACCTCTTCCCTTTCTGGTGGTGAAGCCCAACGGATTCAACTGGCGACCCATTTGGGATCCTCACTGGTTGGAGCGCTTTATGTGCTGGATGAGCCAAGCATTGGCCTGCACTCACGTGACGGTCAGCGGCTGATCCAGGTCCTGCAGCGGTTGCGTGATATTGGGAATACCGTTCTGGTCGTCGAGCATGATCCTGACATGATGCTGGCGGCGGATTATTTGATTGACATTGGACCTGGAGCGGGTGAGTTTGGTGGCGAAGTCATCTTTCAGGGTTCATTACCAGAATTGTTAAAACACCCAACATCGTTGACCGCCAAATACCTGCGGAAAGAAAACAGCATCAAGAAGCCACAAACTCGACGGACACCTGGAACTCGCAAATTAACGGTTTCCGGTGCCAATGAACATAACCTGAAGAACCTCACGGTTGAAATTCCTTTGGGATTGATGGTGTGTGTCACGGGTGTTTCTGGCTCCGGGAAGTCAACGCTGGTTCATGACGTGCTCTACCGGGGACTGCAGCGGGAAACTGAAAATGGAAAACGTATCCCGACGTTTGAACTTGAGGGTAGGCAATTCATTGATGAAGTTATTTGTGTTGATCAATCCCCAATTGGTCGAACCCCACGCTCAAACCCGGCGACCTATCTCAAGGTCTATGATGGGATTCGGGAACTGTTTGCCGCCACGCGCGAAGCCCAGGGCGCGGGCTGGACGGCCAGTCATTTTTCGTTCAATCTGCCCGGCGGTCGGTGTGAAACCTGTCAGGGAGACGGAACCGTCACGGTTGAAATGCAATTTTTGGCGGACGTGGAATTGATCTGTGACGATTGTCATGGCCAGCGCTTTCGCCCTGAAGTACTGGCCGTCAAGTACCGTGGGAAAAGCATTCACGATGTGCTCAACCTGACGGTCCGCGAAGCAATTAGTTTTTTCTCAAATGTCAAAAAAATCAGTGATCGCCTGAAGGTTCTGGATGAAGTCGGCCTTGGATATTTACGGCTGGGACAATCGGCAACCACTCTTTCCGGGGGTGAAGCCCAACGCATCAAGCTGGCCACTTTTCTGTCACGAACTGGAACAAACCGCATGCTCTACATCTTTGATGAACCCACCACTGGGCTTCATTTTGATGATATCAATAAGCTGCTGTTTGCATTTCGGCGCTTACTTGATCTGGGGGCTTCGCTGGTAATCATCGAGCACAACCTGGATGTGATCAAAGTTGCCGATTGGGTCATTGATCTGGGGCCGGAGGGCGGCCATGCTGGAGGAACCGTCGTTGGGTGCGGCACACCTGAAGAGATTGCCCAGTTACCACACTCCCACACAGGCCGGTTTCTGCGCAAAGTTTTAACGACAGCCTAGAATGAAGAATGAAGAATGAAAAAAGTGGTTAGTGATCGTTAAAAAATAAGTTCCTGGAAGCACGAGTATCCATTCACGTTTCGGCTTTGGGTTTTGCACCTCGAAGAGTTGCCGTTCGGATAGCCGGTCGGTTGCTCGGCTTTGCGAGCTACCACCGGAAAAGGATCAATCTCTCCCTCATTCTCTGCGCTTCGCCCGCGCCCCCGCAGGGGCGCGGGCGAAGCGCAGAACGACAAAGGGTGGCCCTGGTGACCGGTGGTAGGCCCAAAGCGGCCAACCGACCGGCTATCCGAACGGCAGCCCTCCGGGATGCTCAATCCAAATGCTGGTGCCCCAAATGAAAAGGGGAAGTTGTTTTTTTACGCCCCCTTAGTGGTTGGTGGTTAGTACCTGGTTCCTGGTTCTTCTTCGAAAGTATTGATTTCTAACCACTAACCACTAACCGCTAACCACTTTTTCATTCTTCATCCTCAATTCTTCATTCCAATGAATCTCACCCGCCTTGCGCTTGATTTAAGCCCATTGGTGATTGCAACCCTGCACGGCTATGCGGCTGCCTGGCTGGCCGTGAAAATGCTGTTTCGTCCCCGGCATCCAATCTATCTCTTTGGGAAAAAATTGCCTTTCACCCCAGGATTGCTGCCGAGTGAACGTGACCGGTTTGTGGATACCCTGGCTGGAATCGTTGCGGAACGACTTCTCACCGCTGAAGTGATTAGTCAGGAATTAAATGCTTTACGGCTTGAAGAAGAAGTCGAGGTTTTAGCCCGTCATCGCTATTCGGAACGCTCGCAACCAGAGGCATTGATCCAGGTCATCAGCACTCAATTAATGGGCGTACTGAACCGGTTAAAAACCTCGGCTGAAGCTCAGCACCAACTGGCTCAGGAAGCTCGCTTGTTCCTGGAGCGCCAAATCGAGCGTGAATATAGTCCAGCAGTAAGATATGCGAGTCGGTTCCTATTGAGCGAAGATCTGATGTTCCGAACCATCCATTTTGTGATCCAGGATGTCACATCCCGGCTTTCAGATAGCATTACGATTCGAACCATTCTGCGGCAAACCATTGCCCAACTCCCTGAGGCGGTGTTTCAAGGTGAATATCCACTCCAAAAACGGGTCGTTCAGGATTTAGTTGGGCAATTAACCAGCCGGCTTGATTTTAAAGGAATTATTAAACGGCGATTTGATACGTTCTCAAACGAAATTTTTGAACAGATCATGTACGAATCAGCCGGGCGTGAAATCCGAGGGATTATGCAGTTTGGAACGGTGGTAGGATTCATGATTGGAGCGGTCCAAACGCTGGTGAATCTGGTGCAGTACCTCTGGTAAGCATCCATAAAAAAACCTGGTCAGGCGACCAGGTTTTTCACAAACGTTACGAATCTCAATGGGGGTGATTAGGAACCACTTTGCTCACCCAGTGGGGGTGAGGTTGATTGAGCGCCAGTTCCACCAACCTCAACCCGAATGACCCCCGATAAATCAATGTAATACCCATTGCGGCCAGTTGCCGATAGTCCACTCGACTGAATAGGATCAGCCTGGATATAAAATCCACGATAGACGGTTACCCCGCCACTCGTAAAAGAATCAGCCAGGGCTGGATCCAACCCGGCAGGTAAGATCCCGGGACCAATCGTAAAATAATATCCTGATTTGGGAACATTGTTCGGTTGACTTCCCAAAACTTCATCAATGGCACCAGCCGTCAGGTTTTTCAATTCAACAAAATCAACGAGAAATCCATTTCCATTTCGAAATGCCATTTGGGCGGTGTGGTAAGCACGAAGGGTTGAAACGGCTGAAGCCTGGTTCGCCGCCCGGCGTGAAGCTTGCAGGTTTGGAACAGCAATCGCGGCAATGATTCCAATAATGGCAACCACGATTAATAACTCAATTAAGGAAAAGCCATGTGAGCACTTTGATCGGGCAGGGCGAATCGGTCGCAGGATGTTTCGGTGTCTGAAAGATTCATTTGCAAAACGCATATCCATCGAGCCTCTCTGCTATCTGATAGCAAATGTGACGAAATCAGAGTTGTTTATTATGTGAAGGGGAGGTTACAAAAAGGGAATTGAAAAATTTTGTTTCTGACAGGCAAGTTGCATTCCACTCTGAAATCCTTCGCCTCAAAAAGCCTCTAATCTGTTGATTTCACATATGCTCAGAACTGGAAGCTCGATGAAAAATACAGAGATTCACTGCGATAATGACAGGAAATGTAAACTCCTGGTCGTCATAACTGACAATTCTTGTTATCATTCTCCGTGGCTGGTGACCGAAGCCTGTCACCCTCCAAAGAGCAACGGTTCTGGAACCAAGGGCATCGCAACGCCGGCTTCACTTCTGTCAATATCTTCGGAAAACCACCTGTTTATTCAATTCACGTTACCCAGCCTTTGGCTATATTCTGCTTTCAACTCTTGTCATTTGAATTTCTTCATGCCTGGAGTTTCTCATCGTCTATGCAATGTCAAGAATGTGAGAACCTGCTCTCCGACTATTTGGATCATGCGATTGAGCCTCACCTCAGAAAAGAGGTCGAAGCCCACCTCGCTGTTTGCTCTGGATGCGCCGCGGTACATACTGAATTATGTCAACTCCTGGCCGCCAGTGAATTATTGCTCCCTCAAGTCAGCGGACCAACCATCCGCGCTCACCGCGTCCCTCAACCGGGTTCCGATGCCATCTCAAAGTCGCCAAACCAGTGGTTCTTCTTACGAATCAAAGAACTTCTGTTTGAGCGCTATGTTGAAATCAAGCTGACCATTCCACAATTCTCCGCTGTGGTTGGGATCGTTGGCGGGCTGGTTCTTTTTGGGTTCTGGTCGCTTCAAAACCCAACGTCTCTGAGTCAAGGAGAACCACGCCCGGTGTTTGCGAATCCAGCATCACCAGGCACCTCAAGTCCCGTCTTCGTTCCAACAAATCACCTGGTCTCACATTCTCGGAATTATCAGGCTGAGCGAGTCGTGTTAACCGAATCAATCACCCGACTGAGTAAAGCCCTTGAAACCCGAAAGATGGATTGGGACCCAGAATTGAGACGAGTATTTGAACGAAACATGGCGTTGATTGACCAATCGCTTTTGGAATGCGAAGTGGCATTGCGATCAAACCCCCATGATTTTGGAGCTGAAGAAATGCTGATTGCGGCGTATCGCGAAAAACTGCGACTGCTTCAAGAATTTGCGGCAATTTGAACTGAGGGGAAGGTGGAGAGCTTGTGAAACACGCAGGGTGTCAACCGGTTCGCACTTCATTCAAACCAAGGTTACTCCTTTTGGGGTGGTTTTTTTGCGTGTGCATCGTCCTTTTTAGCTTTGGCTTGCACGTTCCGATTCAAGGATCGGCGTCAGGTCTAATGATCCGATCCTATCGGGTTGACCCTCAATCCGCACGTCTTTCCCTGCGTGGCATGAAAGGGCCAATTACCATTACAACCGCAGCCAGGGATGAGATCAAAGTGAAAGCTGAAAGCCAAACTGGGCAGGTAAAAATTGCTGACAGGCAACTTGATAACTTTGTCCAGATTTCAGTGGCGGATGACCGGGCAGGTCTGGTGAAATTTGAAGTGGTTGTTCCTCCAACCTGTAACCTGGAAATTAAATGCCTGGATGGTGCCATATCAATTCAAGATGCCATTGGCTCGGTCAGTGCAGAAACGACAGATGGCGATATCACGCTGAAAAATCTGCGGTGTGCTCAGGTCAACGCCTGTTCGACGAGCGGACGAATTTTCTTTGATGGGGAAATTCTGCCCAAAGGCAATTATTCATTCCAATCATTTAATAATCTCATTGATTTGACGGTACCAGCCGCCGCCCCGTTTCAACTTGATGGGACAGCGTTTACTGCCGACATTGATCTCGGCGGATTCGTAGTCACAAACTTTGCTCCAGGCAATAAACAGCTCTCGGGCATTCATCGGCAAGGAAGCGCTCGAATCTACTTGATGACCCATCGGGGTCAAATTCGGTTTCATAAGAAATGAGTCAGTAGTAGTCAGTGGTTGATAAGTCAGTAGTCAGTAGATAAAACCCAGATCGTTGAATCCATGGAGTTCTTGAAAAGAATTGTTCTTATAGCTTTTCAGATAAATATTTCCTGAGTTTCTATTTTGGGAAATCTCAGAAACTATTGAGAAATTTGGTTTTATTTTCCGTGTATTCCGTGGTTTCTTATTCTGAAAATCTATAACTGGCTCAAATAGAATCAAATCCACTTGACAGATACTTCAAAGTCCCAACATTCGACGACTGGCGACTGACTGGTATAAAAAAAGAGAGCGGGTAACCTGTATCAGGGTACCCGCTCTTTGCTTCGAGGTGAGGGTCAATCAGAAACTAGGTTGTAATTGACAGGCTCAGCGTTGTGCTCCGCTGAAGGTTATTTCCGTCCTTTCCAATAATGGTGACGGTTGCCGATCCGGTTGGTGCGGAGCTTGACACTCTAAAGGTCATCACGCTGCTGGTTCCGGTGGCAGGAATCGGGTTGACCGATGCCGTCACGCTGGAGAACAAACCGGTTTTTGAGGTGCTGTATGACAACGTCACCGGTGATGAGTGACCGCCTGAGCGGGTAACATACACCGTGCGAGTGTAGCTGTAGCCACGTCGCCAGGTGCCAGATGAGCTGGAAAGCGACATCGTAAAGTTGCCGGTTGATCCGCCGCCGCCACTCGCCGCCGTTCCAGTGATGGAGATGCTCCAACTGTTCAAGGTTCCAGTATCGGCTGAAGCCAGATCTTTCACCCGAAGCGTCCAGTTTCCGGCTGAATTCTGCCCGTTGAAGGCGGTTGGGGTATAGGTGGCAACGATATTATCCGCGCTGTCACTTGAACTGGTTGCTTTCAGTGTGGTGGTCGTCCCAGCCGGGCTGATCAGTTCGATTTGCACATCACCTCGCCAGGTATGCGTGATGTTAACTGACGTGCTAACGCTCTGAATGGTCAGGCTATTGGGGATATTGATGACACTGGTGATGCCAGTGGTGTTGTTATCCGGGATGGCAATTGCGGTGTTATTGCTGCCAGTAACGGTTTGGCTTCCGCCGCCGCCACCACTCGCGGTCACATTCAATGTATAGCTCGCCGTGCGGGTGGTTGAGCCACTCGTGCCGGTGATCGTCACGGGATACGCACCAGCCACGGTCGCGGACGTTGTGCTAATGGTCATCGTTGACGTGCCAGCACCGGAAGCGACTGAAGCTGGGCTGAAAGAAGCTGAGGCGCCGCTCGGCAGGCCCGAAGCCGTCAGGTTTACAGTACCGGTAAAGCCATTGATGCTGCTCACGGTTACGGTTGAGGTGGTTGAGCTACCAGCCGTGACAGTGCCACTGGTTGGGGATGTTGAAACACTATAGTCTGGAGTTGGGTTTCCACCTGTGGTTGCATTGTAGATCACAAGGGCAAAATCCTGATCGGTGGTGTCACCGTTGCCTGGGATTCCATCGCCACCGATATTTGTTCCCACCACACGAACCGTAAAGCTCCCGGTCGTTCCGGCTGGCAGGAAAACGGATTCCATATTGTTGCGAATGTCGGCGTTGCCACCTGAGAGTGAATTTGCGCCTGAGAACACGTTGCCTTTGTAGGTTACAGTGCCCACCGTCACTTCGAGATCCAGGTTGTTGACCCAGGCATTGCCAGTCGTTGGGCCAGCCGCATCCGTCCAGGCCAGGGTCACTCGGAAAGGTTTCGAACCACTCACAATGTTTCCAGAAGTTGAATAGGTTTCACCCGTGGTGCTCAACACGCGGGTTTGATCCAGCATCACGCGCTGCTCAGCATCAAAGCCTGTTCCCAGGTTGACGCTGCCCATTCCTTGATTATTTGACGGCAGGGTGTCGTTGGCACCAACGCCGTTCATATAGCGGGTTGAGTTGGCAAGGTACGCTTTGACCATCGCTGGGCTTGGAATTCCCCAACCCTGGTTGATGAAGTATTGGCGAACCAGTGCCGCTGCACCAGCCACACCAGGAGCCGAGTGGGACGTTCCAGATGACCAGGCATACAGTGTCTGACCAGTCGGCCAGTACTTGTTGCACACACCATTGCCAGAATAAACAGTTGACCGTGAAGCCGCACCTTGAATGTGTGTTCCAGGTGCACCCAGATCGGGCTTAATACGTCCATCTGAGCATGGACCACGGCTTGAAAAACCAATTACATCATTGACGCTATTGGCACCGGTGTTATCGGTGGCACATCCATCAGTTCCAGTCTGGCGGTCATTTTCAAACGCCGCCACCGTAATGATGTTTTTGGCGGTTGCCGGTGGACGCACCGTGTTTGAACCTGATCCGTCGTTGCCAGCCGCAAACACAACTGTCATTTCCTGGTTGCCCGTTGCAGCAGAATCAGCATCACGCACAATCCGGTCATGTTCTTGTGAGTCAGTGTTGTATGAGTTCCCCGAGGTGTAGCCCCAGCTATTGTTGCTGATGCGAGCACCACCTGTGTACGCAGCCTTTAACCGAACCGTGGCTGACTGGGTAAAGGTTGCCGCGCTGCCGTTGCTGAAGACTTTCGAATTTCCAACTTTCACCCACGGCGCAATGCCAAGGCCATAGTTGTGCCCAGCGGCATCTTCATACGCCGACCCGGTTGAACTGTTATAGCCAAAAATAATCGAAGCATTGATATTTCCGTGACCGCCGCCACCATCGGCTGACGAGTCACCAGTGTAGTTGTTGTTGTACACGAGGCGGCTGGCGCCTGAGGAGGAACCACCCACTTTGTATTCCTGGTTGACATCCGTTGTGGAGCCACGATCAACCCCGTCGTCCGTCACGTCAACCACAAAATCAAACTGCCCGGTTCCAGAAAAGCCTTTTGACTGCAACCAGGACAGATAACCTGGGCCGTTAACGGTCGAACCACTAATATTACCCGCCATAATCTGGCCTTGACGTTCATCCATCAACCGTGGTGAGTAGTAAGGTTCAACGCCAAACACGTTGTCAATCTGGCTGATTTCAGCCAACTGGGAAACCGGGACCGTCAGCGTGATGTTTTGATATTCAAGCACTGGATGGGCTTCGCGAATCACGCGGCTGGATATTTCGGTCAGCTTCGCAATTGTTTCGTCAGCGCGGTGGTTGTTCACAATCTGGACAGTGATATCAACCGAACCAGCCATTCCTTTGGTGTATGCATTGCGGAGCACTGAAGTGGTGCGGAAGGCTGGTTCATAGAACCCAACATACTGCACACCATTTTTGGCTTCCTGACGCATTGCATCCAGCTTCTCGATTTGCCCATTGGTCGCCTCGACAACATATCCGTTGCTAGCCACATAGCTCACAACCCGAACACCGGTCTTCACCAGTTTTTTGTACCAGTTGTCCTGGATCGGACCTGAGAACTGGACGATGAAGAGCTTGGTGCGGCTGCCTTTGTCGCTTTGAACAGCTTTTGTTTCAGCATCTTTGGTGCGGACAAACTCAAGAGGCAAACTGGCCAATGTGGCTTCCGGATTGGTTGTATCTAACTGGTATCCGTTCAGCGTGATCACGTTCATGTCATCGCGAACTTCAGCCCGGCCTTGAACGCTTTCCAAAGTTTTGGAGTTGACGGTCAGGACACGGAAACTTCCGTAATTTTCTTCAGTCAGAACGCCACCTGAGGCGGTCAATTCGGTATACAGGGCCGCATCATCAGCGGAAACCATCACTTTGTGACGGTCGCTGGCGCTGACATAGCCATCAGGCAATATCATTGGCTGTTCTTCTTCAAGTTGTGTCACCACTGGACGGCTGTTCGCGGGCGACTGAAACGTGCTTCCTGATTGCATGCGTCCAATGCTGGTATACAGGACGCTGGCCGCAAACAGGACCAGACTTAATAGGGCAAGGTAGCGCTTCATTGGATGAATTCCCTCTCTCAGAGATTGCGTTGTGAGTTGTTGTAATGATTAGAAAGGTAAGAAACTGACGTAATCCCTTAAGCAATTATCGCGCCAGAACTCCAAATCTCCTTCTTACCACAACACAAAATCACGTAACATATTGAAATAAAATCTAGTTACCCGCCAATTATTTTAATTTCCAACCCGGCCTGAAGGTTCATCCAGGAAAAATAAAATGTATACTTACTACACATAAACAAAGTCACATTTTTTGTCACGCGATTTAACTCTTTTTTTTTCAATATTTTGAATTAACCGTAAAGTTTATCAAGCTACTGTCAATTGATTTGACAGAACAACCTCTCTGAAAAGCACAAAGCCACCTGAGACAGAAGAAAGCCTGTCTCAAGTGGCTTTTGACGAAAAATACCGAATGAATTATGAATTATGAGAAAGACGTGTCTCTGTTATTGCAATAGACACTCTTTGCATCATTCATGATTCAAATTATTCAGCCAGTTTGGCTTTCAAAATATCATTGACCAGTTGCGGATTGGCCTTTCCTTTGGTGACCTTCATCACTTGACCAACAAAGAAGGCCAGCAATGCCTGTTTCCCGGCCCGGTAATCGGCTGCCTGTTTGGGGTTTGCCGCAATGGCGTCGGCAATGATGGTTTCCAGTTGCGAGGCATCTGAAATCTGTCCCCCTCCCATTTCTTTGACCAGGGCGGCGGCTGATTTTCCAGTCTTAAACATCTGGTCAAAAATTTCTTTCGCCATTTTGCCACTGATGGTGCCGTCATCAATCAGCTTGATCATCTCGCCCAAAGCCGCAGGTGAAATCGGGGAGTTCTGCAAATCGTCAGCTTTCATCCGCGCCAGCAACTCACTGGTGATCCAGTTGGCCGCGGCCCGGGTATTTCCAGATGCTTTGGCGGTGGCTTCATAAAAATCAGCGATTTCACGGGCGCTGGTTAACAACATGCTGTCGTCAAACGACAGAGCGTATTCACTGATGAACCGACGCCGCCGGGCTTCTGGTAATTCAGGCATCCGGTTGTCAACTTCGGCAATCCACTCTGGATGCAGACGGAGCGGTGGCAAATCAGGTTCGGGGAAATATCGGTAGTCGTGGGCTTCTTCCTTGCTGCGCATGGTGTAAGTCCGGCCTTCTTTTTCGTTCCAGAGCCGTGTTTCCTGTGCCACGCGCCCGCCACTTTCTAAAAGCTCCATCTGGCGATCAATTTCATAATCAATCGCCCGTTGAATAAATCGGAATGAATTCAGGTTCTTGATTTCCGTCCGTGTCCCAAATGCTTCAGTTCCCCGTAGCCGAACTGACACGTTGGCATCACAGCGCAAACTTCCTTCCTCCATATTGCCATCACAGGCATCAACATAGAGCAGGCTACGGCGCAGATACTGCACGTAATCATAGGCTTCCCAACTACTTCGAAAATCAGCCTCACTGACAATTTCAGCCAGCGGCATACCGCTTCGATTGAGATTGACATAGGAGGTGTGCGCGGAATCAGGCATTCCTTCGTGCAGACTTTTGCCGGCATCTTCTTCGAGATGGAGGCGTTGAATCCGAAACCGTTTTAATCGCCATTCAATCGGGCGACCATGATGATCGCGCTCAGTAGTTGGGATTTCGACAAATCCGCTGATTGAAAACGGGCGATCATACTGTGAGATCTGGTAGCCCTTGGGTAAGTCCGGGTAGAAGTAATTCTTCCGGGCGAAAATGGATGTCTGGGTAATCTGTAAGTTGAGGGCCCGGGCGGCGCGGGCTGCTTTTTCAACCACTTCGTGATTGAGGACCGGGAGGGCTCCAGGCAGACCAAGGCAAACCGGGCAGGTATTGGCATTTGGCAGTGCGTCGAAGTGGGTGGCACAGCCGCAAAAAATCTTTGAATTGGTCTTCAACTGGGCATGGATTTCAAGCCCAATGACAGGTTCGTATTTCTCTCTCAGGTTCATCCTATTTTCGGCGTGGAGACCCGGTCCTTGCTGGGTCGGGAGGAAACGCCGCTCCTGCTTTGAATTAAGGTTGTGGTTCTCGCCGTCAACCGCACACAATTGGTTTTGATGTTGACACTGTCGGTCAGCCGAGTCCCGTCAATCGCCCCCAGAGCAAAATATCCAGTACTCCGCTTGCCGGTGACAAACCCAATTCCTTTCACAGTATGAATCAAATCGAACTTGCGCAACCCAAACAGCTTGCCGGTTGGAATCTGTTTCTGGCTGTGTTTGCCGGTCGTTTGCTGATAATCGCCCTGGCTGACGTGACGTTTGACGAAACTATTTCCGTTCCCGGCTTCGACGACTTTGCCATCCTCGCAACAAATGGCCATCGCATCATGGATGTGAGACTTGGGTAACTTCAAGAATTGCTCGCGCTTGTATTTGGTTTCGTACCCGAAGGTCGGTTCAAATTCCCAGCCAGATCCCTTGAGTTGGGTGGCGATCACACCCACTTCGGTCGCCGGTTTGGTCACATTTCGTTTCGGTTTGATCTCAAACTTTCCCTGATGTAAATCCTGATGACAAGTCAGGCACAGCGTGACGAGGTTGCCGTGATGGGTGCCGCCTTGACGACTCCTGAACTGCACGTGATGGACATTGAGTTTGAGGCTGTGGGGGACCTTTTGTCCGCTTTGACACTGGTGGCCGTCCCGGTGCAGCACGTAGGCTTTGACGTGATACCAGTCCTTGAGCGGTCCGTTTTGATATGCAACTCCCGCCACCTCTGGATTGACCAGTCGGTGAATGTCAAAACTCGCCGTTTCCACCTTCCAGCAAGTCACAGGTACCAATGACTCGACGTGTGTGCGCTCGCGCAGGTGCGACTCGACTTTGCTCCGGATGGAAGGCGGCAACCGGCCCTGCCGGCGTGATGCCCCACGATTGTCAAACCTGGCTGCCCGGTAGCGGGTTTTTCGGCTGCGGCGGCTACGGCGATAGGCTTGGCGTTGTTCCATCTTGCGCGAAACATCCATCCGAAGTGTGACTTCCGCCTGGTAGATCACCTTGCCGTTCGCCACCGCCGCCGTTCCAACCCTGGTGCTTCCCGTGTCCATCCCCGCCACCACGTCCTGCTTGTATCCTGATGAACCGAACAGCAGCTTGATCGTGAACGGTGTTTTCCGAACCACTTTCGCCTTGCCGGTCTTGAGCAAGAGCCTGGCTTTGGCCGGATTGGTCGGCATCAGCGGTTTCCCATGACAATTCAAAACATAAACGAACATATCGTTTATTCTTCCTTTCGGAGTGATGCGTACCGGTCTGACTGTGACCGCCGACCGGATTCGACCTCCTCTCGACCGGATTTGGGAAGGTTTACCGTAACCGGCACTGGCACTGACTCCCATGCCTGTTTAACCGGTCACCGTAGAGCAGCGGACTGAGGCGGCATCCGCAGGTACCTATATATTCTTCCCAATCGTTTCCCGTGATTTGCACGGGGGTCTGGTCAACCGGAACTTGAGCCAATCTCCCCACAACCAGCCATCCGTCAGGATGGCATCGTGGCTTGACGACTCAAGCTCGACCCTTGAGGGCTGAGTCTGTTGACCTTGCAACCGCTTCCTCAATATAAAATATAGGCGTCAGACGCTAATTTGAAAAATTCCGGGTGGTGGCCGTAATCACTGATAAAAGTTGTGATGGTGAAAACGGCTTGCGAAAGTAGGTAACCACGCCTTCCCTCAAAGCATTGCTTTGCGTTCGAATATCGGTCACCCCAGTTAGAATAATCACCGGAATATGGTGCAACTTCGGGTTCCCTTTGGCAAATTGCAATACGTCGAGCCCGGTTTTGTTGGGCATTTCAATATCAAGCAACAAACAATCCCAACCGGTATCCTGCTGCAAGCACTGTATGGCTTGATCGCCATCACCAACCATGGTGAGTTCAAATTTGCCACGCAGGATATTTTGAATCAAAAATCGAATTGCCGGATCATCATCGGCAGCCAAGATACGTTTCATAAAACTCCTTTTCTTATGAATCAATGATCTCAACCTGACTAAAACCTGAGTATCTGGTTTCAATCCGCTCATTTAGTGGATATGTTTACTTTGGTTGTCTCGATTGATCCGATCTTCAAGGTCATCCCACAATTCTTTCATCTCAGCATCAATCACCTTGAAATTACGATACTTACGCCGGATTCTCCAGAGTCGAATCCGTTCCTGTATTTCGGCAATCACGGTTCGGTACCATCGGGATTGATCTTTCCGAACCGACAGAACACCAACCCATACCCCGCTCAGGGTTCCAGCCCACCAGAAATCACCCCGTAACAAGAGAAAAATCGCCACTCCGGTCATAACCCAAACCAGCGTTTTTCCGCGCAAGGGAACAAAATTGAAATTTACCGTTTGCTCCCAAAACAAGGCTCCAAAACTCCCCAGGAATGTCCCAAACACCACGGCGGTGGCACTTGAAACGGGGAACCGGGTATGAACCTGGCCAATGAGCGCCATCAACACAAAGGCCATCAGGTGTGTCACAATCCCGGCCCAAAGGTAGTACCAGAGAAATCGTTTGGTCCCCCACATTCCTTCCAGCAAAGTCCCCACAAAATAAAATCCGAGCAACCCCAGAAGGAGATTTATAAGGTTGCTGGTGGCATCCGCCGAAATCGCATAGGCAACCGAGGCGGTCATAAATTGCCAGACGGCTCCCTGGAGAACCCGGTCAGGCACCAGTGCCAGAAACCAGGCATCAATCAGGCCCTGCTTGATGGCATAAACCTGTCCAAGATAGGCCAACCCGGTGAAGATCATCAAATATTTCACCCCAGGCGTGAGTGGCCGGCGCCATCCACCCCGATTGTGAGCTGACCCATTCCAATCATTGAGGTTACCAGTTCGTCGCATAGGCAATGCTCCTTTGCCGAAGTCTTGCTGCAGCACTATCTCACGCACTTCCATCTTTTGGCAAACCTACCCTGAATTTTTTGCGTCTCACTCAGGAAAAATGCTTGACCAGGTCCTTGTTTCGTGGATAATGGCCTGTTCCATACATTTTTTAGAAAGGTTGCCTGGAGGCACTATGTCAGCAAGCAGTAGTAGCAATATACCTGAGCCAACTGGTGGAAACTCTCAGCAGTTTTCAGCGTTGGGTTCTTTGTATTTTGCGAATAGCACATTCTGTTCATTGGTTCAGAATGGCTGTGTGTTGTATCCAGGTACCGATCTGTACAGCAGCACATCTGGAGGAGGTCGGTAGGCCACTTTCAGACAAACGGGCTTCACCTCGTGAGGGCCAACCTGCTGTTCAGAAGCGGGTTGGCCCTTTCGCTTTTTGATCGTTGAAAAAAATAATCAAAGGAGGGATACATCCAATGAAGCTCTTTGCCTTTTTTCGTGGTCAGGGCATTCACAATGCCCGTTTGGTCCGTGTCGAAACCATCAATTCCCTGGCCCAGCTTTCGCCACTGGCACGCACCGAAATGCGTGAACGGTTGCGGGATCTGGTCACCAAGGCTGAACAAAAGCGACGATTGCGCAACCTGCGGCCAATCTCGGCAGCACTGGTGAGCACAATCACCGCTGGACGTGAGCAATCCGACGAGGGGGACAGTAGATGTCTAGCAGCATAGGGGTAGGCAAGTGATTCGGGAACGTGAAGAGGCGTCATCCACTTCTTGTTCTCGAATCACTTCCTGAAACTTCCACCACTTTTTTTCCTTCAATTTGCCACCTTTCGTATTTCCGCTTCGACCGTACTTATTTCTTCCCCAGTAATCGCATCTGAGTCGGTGTCAATAACCACCGCAAGCTCCCACCGGCTTTCACCACACGCAGACTATCAATCCGGCATAAACTCCCTTTTTTCATCTGCAACGCCGCATCTCCGCGTGAACTGATCAAATACGCCCCCAACAAACTCAAATCCGGTTCATGCCCAACCAGCAGCACCGCCCCAGCCGATCCAAACTGGTCTCTTAAGACAGTGCATACCCGTTCTGGATCAGCGCCAAGTGCCAGAGCCTGGCAGACTTCAAGTTTATCTGACTGCCGTAACACTTCAGCCACAATTTCAGCCGTTTCACGTGCTCGAATCAGGGGACTGGTGAGAATTGCGTCAAACTTCAGATCAAGTTGACGCATGCCTTCAGCCTGCTGGTACATTTTGATTTTCCCATCCGGGCTGAGTGCTCGTTCCGCATCCGTTCGCGATCCACTATCTCCTAAATCATAAGCTATACCGTGGCGGAGCAGATAAATCTCCATGTTCAACGTCCTCCGTGATAAGTGTTTTTCCACAGAAACAACAAAGGCGAGGTTCTGGGTCAACCTCGCCTCACTATGTACCATTGAACTGGTCTGTTACTCAATTCAGTTCACTGAATCTTTTGACTCGGTGATTGGATCAATATTTTTCACCGTGATTTCGCCCTGTTCGGCTTCAACCACAAATGTATTGCCGTTATCCCACTGGGCAGTCAATGGGATTTTCACTTTCTCATCAATTGTCCGTTTCAAGAAACGAGCACCATATGCCGGGCTAAATCCTTTTTCAACCAGCAGGTTGCGGGCATTTTCAGTTACTTCCACGGTTTTCCCGCGGCGAGCCATCTGGGTTTCGATTTTGGACAGATACAAATCGCAAACCTGACGAACTTCATCGCGCGTCAGCGGTGAAAACACCACGATTTCGTCAATTCGATTGCGGAATTCCGGGGAAAATCGCTGTTCGGCAACTTTGAGGACTTCATTCTTGATCTCTCGCATATCGCCGAGGGTTTTGGTGCCAAACCCAAGCGGCTTCATATACTTCTTGAAGTTCTCGCTGCCCAGATTCGAGGTCATGATAATAATGGCATCTGAAAGATAGACCTTTTTGCCACGACCATCGGTCAACCAGCCTTCATCAAATGCCTGAAGGAACAGATTAAGCAAATAGGGTGATGCTTTTTCAACTTCATCAAGCAGTAAGACAGTGTAGGGGTTATCCCGAAGCTTCTCAGTTAAAATCCCTCCGCGTTCTGATCCGACAATGCCACGTGGCATGCCGATCAGTTTTTCAACCGAAACCGTGCCGTCCTGGTATTCCGACATGTCAATGCGAATCATCTTGCCTTCGTCACCAAACATAAATTCTGCCACGGCTTTGGCCAGTTCGGTTTTCCCAACCCCGGTTGGACCAAGAAACAGCAACACACCATCGGGCTTGTAGAAATTCTCTTTCAACGGACCTTTATTCAGGCGCAACCGGCGGGCAACGGCTTTGATTGCTTCGTGTTGACCAATCACTCGCTGGCCAATTCCGGTTTCCATATCGCCAAACCGCCGATTGGTTTCCCGAAAGATCATATCGCGTGGGATTTGCGACTCCTGCGAAATAACTTCGATCACCTCGGCTGAGGTAACCACCGGGTGCTCGGGATGATCCATTTCGACCTTGACGGATGCTGTATCAAGCCAGCCAATGACTTTGTCGGGCAGATGCAAATTCCGCATGTAGCGCGGCGCCATTTCAAGCGAAGTTTCAAGTGCTTCGTCAGTAATTTGAACCGAGTAGTTGCGCTCCAGTCGTGAACGGACACCAGTTAAAATCCGCCGGGTGTCATCGAGGCTGGGCTCGTTCACTTTCACCATTCGGAAACGCCGAGCCAGGGCTTCATCTTCGGCAATATATTCTTTGTATTCAGTACTTGTGGTGGCCCCAATGATCCGCAATTCACCGCGCCCGAGGGCTGATTTGAACATATTTGCCGCATCTGACGATGCGCCAAGAGCATTGCCGGCGCCGATCAAGGTATGGGCTTCGTCAATAAACAGAATGATGTTTTCACGCTCTTTGACTTCATTGATGAGGCCCTGAATTCGCTCTTCAAACATACCACGCAACATGGTGCCCGCCACCACCCCGGAAATCTGGAGGTGGACAAGGTGTGAATTGCGTAACCGCTGCGGAACTTTCTCTGGCTCAAGTTCAATCATTCGGGCCAGACCTTCGACCACGGCGGTCTTCCCGACACCAGGATCCCCAACCAGCATTGGAGAATTGGCTCGTTCCCGATGGCACAAAATTTCCATGACTTGACGGATTTCCTGCTCACGACCAATCACTGGCGGCAGTTTATCCTGACGGGCCAGTTTGTTCAGACTGACGCCAAAGTGTTTGAGATAAGGCGGCAACTCAAACTTGCGGCTAATTTTGGCCTCTTTTTCCTCGCGTGTTTTTACTCGTGAAGTAATTTTTTCGACCACTTCCTGAGCCTCAGCGCCAAATTTCTTCAGAACACTCACCGAGGCACTTTCCTGGTCTTCAAACATCGAGGCAAACAGGTCAACCGATTCAATGGTTTGCCGGCCACCCTTACGCGCCCGCATCATGGCGGAGGAGAGCAAGCTGCGGGTTGAATCATGAAGCTTCATCCGCCGCCCGACATACTGCCGCTGATGGCCCAGCCGACCATTAAATTCATTCAGGATGGCCTGTGGGTCGAGGTTTAAACTCTGCATCACGTCATTGAAGAGGGCTTTCTCAACTTCGGTTAAGGCCAGAAAAATGTGCTCAGGCGCCAGAAAGTTGTGATCACGGCGCTTGGACTCTTCAAACGCACGCTTCATTACCCGTTGTCCACTATCTGCGAATCTATCTGCAAAATCCCCAAGATCAATCATAAAAACCCTCTTTCGAAAGACTGAGAGTTTATCTTTCCTTTACAGCCCAATGCTGCCAACAGGCGAGAGAAAAACCCCTGGTCAATTTGACTCAATTGGATGCCTGACGCGATTGTTTAGCACACTTCCATAAGTGTCAAGCACATCTTGAAGAATGCCGGAGATGCGCAGCAGAGGCATCATTACCCTCTTTTTTCCGCTCTGAATTCACTCCCAATCAGGCATTTTCCGATTGGGCTTTGGCTTTCCCAACCCGGACCATTGCCGGGCGCAACAATTGTTTTGCCGACCGATATCCAGCCCGCAACTGACTGACCACCAAACCAGCTTGTGCCTCAGCCACTTCAACCACTTCGATGGCTTCGTGAAACGTGGGATCAAATGGCTGACCGACGGCTTCGATGCGTTCAAACCCATGGCGTTGCAGTGCCTGTATCAACAACCGCTGGGTGGCAGCAACTCCGCCAGCCAGATTCTCAGCGGTTTGTCCTTGATTGGCGGCTTCTAATGTTAGATCGAGATTATCAAAAACCGCGAGCAAATCCCGGACCAGGTCTTCTTTCCGGGCCTCGCTCCGCTGGGAAAAATCACGTTCGAGTCGGGCACGTGATTCCTGAAATTCAGCGCGCATTCGGCGCTCCAGATCCTCAACCCGCGATTGGATTTGTTTGACAACCATTTCGCGTTCGCGCAACTGGGCTTGCAACTCGGCTACCGTCGGCTGAACCTGGGGTGGATCATCCATAATGACCTCGCCTTCAACACTGATCACGGACTCTTCAGCTTGTCCCACTTGAGTGGTTGCCAATTCAGATTGGGCCGGTACTGGTTTACCGGTTGGTACAACAGGTTCTTTTTTGCTCATGGTTTTACGTGATCCTCGGCGCTGGATGGTGAGTGGCGGTACACAGGTACCGCCACCTCAGGAAATGCTCATTATTGGTTCTATTCAACATCAACCGCAATTTGACGGACGTGTCCAGTTTCACGTTTTGGCAACGTGATTTTCAGCACCCCATTCCGGCTGTAATCAGCTCGGATGCGCTCCAGATCTACATTTGGCGGCAGGGTAAACACGCGGGCAAAGGCACCGTACGCGCGTTCGATCCGGTGATAATTTTCCCGTTTGACATCGGCTGGCAATGTGCGCTCTCCACGCAGTAACAACCGGTCACGATCAACACTGACCTGGATATCTTCCTGTTTTAAATCCGGCAGATCAGCCAGCATGACAATTTCCTGTGGTGTTTCATAAATATCCACCGCCGGAGACCAGGTCGCCGTGGCCAGTTCGCCATCAGCCGCCGGTGATTGGGCACCGAGGTCTCCGAATAACCGGTTCATGCGTTCTTGAATGTTCATCAATTCACGAAATGGTTCAAATCGTTGGATTGACATACTTTTCCTCCACATTTTGTTTTTTGACTGAGGGCAATTGGGCTGAGTTGAAAGTTCATTGCGTTTGAAAAAACCCTCAGCCCTCAGCCCCATATGCACCAGGATAATACCATTTTGGAATGAAGTGATCGTATTAGAGAACAGTCAAGTAATTCAATCAATTGAAGTTAGTGAACTACTGACTACGATCTACTGACTACAAACTGGTATAAGGAAATGTGAGCCTGTTTGAGACAAGGAGATCATCCTCCCGACGTTGGGAACGGGAGAATGTTTTTCTCTCCGTGTCCTGTGTCCCCTTGTCCCCTTGTCCCCTTGTCCAGATCGGGTTCTGTTCCCTTATCCTGGCGCTTATGGCCCTCAGCCCCCAGTCCTGGTAACTAAAAGCCTTTCGAAGCCGCCACCTGGGTATCAGATCCGGTGGCGGCTACAGCCGTAAAGGTCAACTTCTCTTCCCGGCTGTCATAATCAACCTTGACGGCTTGCCCGGGTCCAATCTCACCGCGCAACAACCGCACGGCCAGTTGATTTTGCAACAGATTCTGAATTGACCGCTTGAGTGGACGCGCACCGTAGGTCGGGTTAAACCCATCAGAGGCAAGGTATTCCGTCGCTTCAGGAGTTAACATCAGGGTGACATTGCGGTCGGCCAGCATCTTTCGCAGTTTCTCAAGCTGGACTTCGACAATCCGATACAATTCCTGACGTCCGAGCGAATGGAAAATCACAATATCGTCAATTCGGTTCAGAAATTCCGGCTTGAAGGCATTGCGCAGGTGGGAAAGGACTGCTTCGCGCATCTGGGTTTCAGTTTCTTTTCTTCCGCTAAATTCAAGGATTTCACGGCTTCCGATATTCGAGGTCATGATGATGACCACGTTTTTGAAGTCCACGACCCGCCCTTTCCCATCGGTGAGGCGTCCATCGTCCAGGATCTGCAGCAACACATTGAATACATCCGGATGGGCCTTCTCGATTTCGTCAAAGAGAATGACCGAGTAGGGCCGTCGCCGAACGGCTTCGGTCAATTGACCGCCTTCCTCGTAGCCGATATATCCTGGAGGCGCACCAATCAGACGGGCGACCGAATGCTTCTCCATATATTCCGACATATCGAGGCGCACCATCGCGTGTTCGTCATCAAACAGAAATTCGGCCAGCCCCCGAGCCGTTTCGGTCTTTCCAACCCCGGTTGGCCCAAGGAAGATAAATGACCCAATTGGCCGGTTTGGATCCTGCAGGCCAGCACGCGAACGGCGAACAGCATTGGCCACGGCTTCCAGGGCTTCATTTTGACCAATGACCCGTTGCTGCATCCGCTCTTCCATGTGCAGCAGTTTTTGCATTTCGCTTTCCAGCATTTTTGAAACTGGAATCCCGGTCCACTTGGCAATGACCAGGGCGACATCTTCTTCATCAACTTCTTCTTTGAGCATGCGCCCGGTCTTTTGCAACTCAACCAGCCGCGCCCGGTTGGCTTCAACCTGCCGCTGGAGCTCAGCCATTTTGCCGTACCGGATTTCAGCCACTTTGGCGTAGTCGCCAGCCCGTTCAAAGCGGTCGGCTTCGATTTTGAGTTCTTCGAGTTTTTCTTTGTTTTCGCGCAGACGCTGAATGACTTCTTTTTCAGATTGCCACCGGGCTTTCAAACCGGAGCTTTTTTCCTTCATCTCTGAAATTTCCAGCTCGATTCGCTTTAACCGCTCACGGGCATCTACATCTTCTTCACGCTGAAGAGCCTGGCGCTCAATCTCACGTTGCGTGATTTCGCGTTCAACTTCATCAATTTCAGTTGGCAGGCTGTCAATTTCAATCCGTAACCGCGACGCGGCTTCGTCAATCAGGTCAATCGCTTTGTCAGGTAAGAATCGGTCCGCAATATAGCGATTTGAGAGGTGAGCGGCGGCAACAATCGCGGCGTCCTTGATGCGTACGCCGTGATGGATTTCATAGCGTTCTTTTAAGCCGCGCAAAATGGAGATCGTATCCTGCACATCAGGTTCGGCCACAAACACCGGCTGGAATCGCCGTTCCAGCGCCGCATCTTTTTCAACGTGCTTTTTGTATTCATTTAAGGTTGTGGCACCGACACACCGCAATTCGCCACGAGCCAGGGCGGGCTTGAGCATATTTGAAGCATCCAGCGCGCCTTCCCCGGCACCGGCGCCAACCAGTGTGTGTAACTCGTCAATAAAGAGCACAATTTGCCCTTCGGCCCTGATGACTTCTTTCAACACCGCTTTGAGACGGTCTTCAAATTCGCCCCGGTATTTCGCACCAGCCAGCATAGCGCCGAGATCCAGCGTAATCAGGCGCTTGTTTTTGAGGGATTCCGGAACATCACCCGAGATGATCCGCATCGCCAATCCCTCAACAATGGCGGTCTTCCCAACCCCTGGCTCCCCAATCAGCACCGGGTTGTTCTTTGTCCGTCGTGACAGAACCTGCACCACCCGTCGGATTTCATCGTCACGGCCAATCACCGGATCCAGCTTCCCAATGCGGGCCAGTTCGGTGAGATCACGTCCGTACTTTTTCAATGATTCATACTTTGATTCAGGATCCTGATCGGTAATCCGCTCGCCACCACGCAACTGCTGCAAGACTTTGAGCAAATCTTCACGGTTGACGCCACGCTGACGCAGGATTCGCCCCGCCGTGCTGTCTTTGTCACCAGCAACTGCCAGCAGCAAATGCTCCGTGCTGAGATAGGCATCTTGAAATTGATCGGCTTCTTTTTGAGCGGCGGTAAAAATGGCGCTGACTTTGGGAGAAAAATAGCGCTGGGCACCACTGACTTTCGGTAACTTGCCAATGACCTCACGGGCATCCTGCACAATCGACGGAACACTGGCGCCGATTTTTTCCAGGATTGATCTGGCAATGCCTTCGTTTTGTTCGAGCATGGCCACTAACAGGTGTTCGGGTTCAACCTGAGGATGTTGTGCCTGTTCGGCCATGGCAACGGCATCCTGAATAGCTTCCTGAGCGCGCAGCGTAAAGCGATCTAATCTCATAAATATCTCCAAAGTGTCGAAATCAGTTTCCTGATGGCTTGAGCCTTACCAGGTGGCAAGCTCTGCAAGAAAATCTTAGCGTGGCGATAATATAAATATCTGAGTGAATCATTGTCAAGTTTTATTCACCGGCTTTCGATTTCAAAAAATCCGGGCCAATTGCCAGAGTACACCAGAACCGAAGGAAGATTGCAGCGATTGCAACGCCTTTGGTAGAGTCACTCAAACTTTATCTTTATTTCTTTCCACTCTTGCTTTCTTTTATGACCACACATCTCATCAAACGCGCACTCTTAAGCGTCTCCGACAAAACCGGGCTGGTTGAATTTGCCCAGGGGTTACAGTCGCTGGGTATTGAACTGATTTCGACTGGTGGAACGGCAGAAAGCCTTCAGAAAGAAGGTCTTCCGGTCAAAGATGTCTCAAGTGTAACTGGCTTTCCGGAGATTCTGGATGGTCGAGTCAAAACCCTGCACCCACATATCCACGGAGGAATCCTGGCCCGCCGTGAACTGGCAACCCATTGTGCTCAACTCGAAGAACACCGAATCGAACCAATTGATCTGGTTGTCGTCAATCTCTATCCTTTTACCCAAACCATTGCTCAATCAGGAGTGACCCTGGAAGCAGCCATCGAGAAAATTGACGTGGGCGGACCAACCATGGTTCGGGCGGCAGCCAAAAACTTTCGCCATGTCGCGGTGGTGACAGATCCACGGTGTTATTCAGCCATTCTGGAAGAACTCCAGGCTCACGATGGCGCGCTCACCCTGGCCACCCGATTTGCGCTGGCCACGGCGGCCTTCGAACATACAGCCAGCTATGACCTGGCCATTTCGGAATTTCTTGCCAATCGGGCTCGGTTTGATGCCGATTCCAACCAGTTCCAGGTATCAGATCCGGAACCCTTCCCGGCACACCTGTCGTTCCAGCTTGAACGTCGTCAGGCGCTCCGATACGGAGAAAACCCACACCAGCAAGCAGCACTGTACCAGTTGACCACAACTGATCGAAGTGGAATCGCCTTTGCCGACCAGTTACAGGGAAAAGAACTTTCCTTTAATAATCTGATTGATCTCGATGCCGCCTGGAACCTGGTCTGTGAATTTGATCACCCGGCCTGTGCCATCATTAAACACACGAATCCTTGTGGCGTAGGTGTGGCATCCGTGCCACTCGAAGCCTATCGCCAGGCGCTGGCAACCGACCCGGTATCAGCATTTGGTGGCATCATTGCTTTTAATTCCCAGGTTGACGCTGGAACGGCCACTGAGGTGACGAGCTTGTTTGTCGAAGCCGTGATTGCGCCTGATTTTGACGAAGCCAGTTTGGAGATTTTTGCGGCCAAGAAAAATGTTCGTGTCATGCGGGCCCGCCCCGGACATGCTGCCAGCGGGTGGAATGTGCGCAGCGTTTCAGGTGGGATTCTGGTCCAAACTCAAGATACGTTCCGGGTCACAACTGACCAGCTCCGGGTAGTCACCGAGCGTCATCCAACCGAAGCCGAGCTTCAGGACCTGTTGTTTGCCTGGACCGTGTGTAAGCATGTGAAGTCAAATGCCATTGTGTATGCACGCAGCTTGCAACTGGTCGGAGTTGGCGCCGGCCAGATGAGTCGGGTTGATTCAGTGAAAATCGGTGCCATGAAGGCTAAATTACCTATCGAAGGCGGGGTGCTGGCTTCCGACGCCTTTTTCCCGTTCCGCGATGGGCTCGATGCCGCCGCCGAACATAAAATCACCGCCGTTATCCAACCCGGCGGCTCTGTCCGCGATGCAGAAGTCATTGCGGCTGCCAACGAACATGGTCTGGCAATGGTTTTTACCGGCGTCAGGCATTTTAGACATTAGTCAGTCGTCAGTCGTCAGTCGTCAGTCGTCAGTCGTCAGTCGTCAGTCGTCAGTCGTCAGTCGTCAGTCGTCAGTCGTCAGTCGTCGAGTGTTGGGAATTGAGAAATCTTGTCAAGTGGATTTGGTTTGATTTGAGTTATTTAGGAACAATTCTTTTCAAGAATTCGACGGATTCAACGATCCGGGTTTTATCTACTGACGACTGACTTATCAACTACTGACTACTGACTGCAACCTTATCCACTTTCATCCCAAAGTTAAGGAACCACCTATGTCCAACGAGATTGAAAATCCGCAACCACCTGATGAGCCTGGGAAGAATGGTCAGTCAAATGATCCGGAATCAAATAATGGAGACGCGGTCCATGCCGATTCAGGCGAAGCATCGCACTCGCCCGAAGAAGGCCAGCCGGTTTCTTCGGCTGACCCGTCAAGCCACACCGAAACCACACGGGTTCGGTGCCGGTTCTGCAACCAGTTAAACCAGCTCCGAGCTGGGGTATCGCTTTCAAAAGATGGTCATATTCGCTGTGGGCGGTGTCGGCTTCCTCTCAGCGAAGAGCCACACACCAAATTTGGAACACTTGACCCGCACAGCTACATCCATCCACTGGATTCACAGGCACTCCGAACACTGCAAATGATTCCAGGAATTGATCCAATTCTGAAAAAATTTCTGGAAGTCACTGGTGAAAGTATTTTGCGGATTATTTTCTCGGCCAATGGTGTCCGGGTAACCGAGCGTCAATGCCCAGATCTGAATGCCAAGCTCGAAGTGGTATGCTCAACCTTGGGAGTTGAAAAACCAGAATTGTACCTGAGCGTCACCAACCCGCTCGGTGGGGGCGGCGGGCTTGGGTTTAATGCTTTTACCAGCGGCGTTGAAAAACCGTTCATCGTTGTGTTTTCGCCGTTGATTGAACGGCTTGATGATACAGAGGTTCTCGCCGTTCTGGCCCACGAAGTCGGCCACATCCACTGTAACCACTTGCTGTATAAGGTTGCCGCTGAATTGTTGTTTATGGTAGCCAATACGGCTCTGGAATCAGCGCCAATACCTCCGGGACTGGTCAATCTGATCACACTCCCGGTTCGAGCCGCCTTGATGACCTGGTATCAAAAAGCTGAATTGAGTTGTGATCGAGCGGCATTGCTGGTGACACAAGATTCAAAAGCACTGGTCAATGTGATGATGAAGCTGGCTGGCGGGAGCATGACCTCAAAAGTCAACTATGAAGAATTCATCAACCAGGCTCGTGAATTTGACAAATCTACACAGTCGAGCTTCATTGACAGTTTCTGGACCTCAATCCTGGCCAGTGGACGCACACATCCGTTCCCTGTCTGGCGCGTTTCTGAAATCCTGAAATGGACAGAAGATCCTGAAGGCTACGAACGAGCTTTGAAACTTGGTCAACCTCAGCAAACGCAGGCCGCCTCAGCCTGAAAAAAGTGGTTAGTGGTTAGTTTCTGGTTCTTGGTTCTTCGAAAGTATTGATTTCTAACCACTAACCACTAACTACTAACCACTGACCACTATCTGCTTTCTTCATTCTTCATTCGCCCCTGTTCAGCTTCAAGCCGTTCAATTGACTCAAGCACCTCGGAAAATTTGTGACCAAAAGTGGTCAAGGTATACTCAACGTGCGGCGGGACTTCGGGAAAGACCCGCCGTTCCACGATTCCAAACCGTGTTAATTTGCGAAGCCGTTCGTTGAGGACTTTTGTCGTCAAGCCTTCCACACCTCGCCGCATGGCCCCAGGCCGATGCACCCCCTGCCGAATCAGATTCAACACCGTCAGTGACCACTTACATCCAATAATATCTTCGACCATGCGCGAAACTGAGAGCGGCGGCTCAGGATCCGGAATTATTTTCTGCTTTGGAATCGTCATTTTGCACCAAAAAGTACCTATCGAACCAAATTGTGCTTACTGTTGCAAGGAAAAGAGTTTTGCTACTTTGCTCCTCGAAACGAAACTGGCTGTGTGACCCACAGCATCACATTCTGTTAAGACATTGAAGGAGCAATGAGTATGAAATCAAAAGCTGTATTTTATCACGCGGGCTGTCCGGTTTGTGTCAGTGCCGAACAAAGTCTGGTGAATGCGTTGGACGCTTCACGCTATGACCTGGAAATTGTCCACCTGGGTGAGCACAAAGATCAACTGGCTGAGGCCGAAAAGTTGGGAGTGAGCTCAGTCCCGGCACTCGTCCTCGACGGTCAGGTCCTGCATATTAACTATGGGGCGGGGTTGGCTGACCTTAAATAGTTCAGGGTTCAGGGTTCAGGGTTCAGGGTTCAGGGTTCAGGGTTTTCAAACCGACGAGGTTCAAAGAAGTAGTACTCTGTCACCTTGTCACCTTGTCACCCTGTCATTTGTCACCTTGTCAAAAAGGAGCACCTCAAGTGCTCCTTTTTTCATGACTGGACTTATTACTTCTTATTATTTTTTCGATTTTTTTCGATCATTTTTCTATTCTTTTTCGTAGGGCATGATATACTCACAAGACATTTCAAAGTTATTTCCCTTTCGATCAGGGTTCACCAGCCACAGACAAGGTCAACATCAAAGACCTTCATCTTCAAAGTAATAGGAGAGGCCCACCATGAAATTTCGAGTTGTATTTTGTGCTATCTTGCTGTTTGTCGGCGCTGAATTGATGTCAGCTAATATGCTCGCCCAGGAAAAACAAGCCCCCCAAAATCCTCCAGCCCCATCCCAGGCCCAAATGGAAGAAATGATGAAAAAATACCAGGAACTTTCCACGCCTGGCCCGGCTCACGAGCGATTCAAGTCCCTGGTCGGAACCTGGAATGTCACCAATCGCGCCTGGATGGACCCCAAAGGCGAACCGGTTATTTCCAAAGGGACCTGTGAATATAAATTGATTCTGGGTGGCCGGTATCTGGTCCAGGAATTTCATAGTACCTTTATGGGCCAGCCATTTCAGGGAATGGCACTGGTCGGCTATGACAATTTCCGCAAACAATACACATCAACCTGGGTTGATTCGATGAGTACGGCCATTATGATCAGTACTGGGACCGGGGATGCGTCAGGAAAAGTGTTTACCTACACCGGTACCATGGATGACCCCGTCATGGGTATTAAGGATAAAGTCTGCAAATCCATTGAGCGGGTCATTGACCAGGATACGCATGTCTTTGAAATGTATGACACGCTCCCAGGCGTGGGTGAATTCAAAATGATGGAAATCACTTACACCCGGAAAAAATAAGCCAGGGAAACCCATTTCATCAGGAATCACAGATTATGAAAGTGCTTGCGATTGCATTGCTTACAGCCGGCCTCTGGTTCAGCCAATCCATCCTGGCTCAGGAAAAATCAGACCCGCAGCCAGCCACCAAACCAACCGCCGAAAGTCAAAAAAAACCGGAAATCCCTGAAGGGATGACTGTGTACTATATGGGACTTCTCAGCCGTGGTCCCAAATGGACACCCGAAAAAACAGCCGAAACCAACCGGATTCAAGAAGAGCACATGGCACACATTCGCAGTATGGGTGCGTCAGGCAAGCTCGTCATTGCGGGTCCGTTTCTGGATGGTGGTCAATTACGTGGGATTTTTGTCTTTAAAGTCAGCACCTTAGAAGAAGCCAAAGCCCTGGCTGAAGCTGATCCGGCAGTCAAAGCCGGACGACTGCAAGTCGAAATCCATCCCTGGATGGTTGATAAAGGCATTTTGCCGTGATCTAACCCAAATTCTTTTCCATAGCGACTCTTCGACTCCTGAAGAATACATTTTCATCCTTTGCCCCTTAGTTTGTAACTTGACTGATTTTTTGATTTCCAACAAAGTTTCAGTTCAAACAACACACTGATGTGCAAAGGATATTTTTTTGCCTTGAATCAAGAAAGGCACTGGTTCATAACCCCTCAACAATCAATATTTTCCAAAAGGAGAAGCATCCACCATGGTTGCGAACGGTACCCCAGCAGACAATAAAACCCAAATCGTAAAATCCTTCCAGCAACTTTTGGAATCACGAAAACGGGCGGCTTCCCAGGTCGCCACGAAAGAGATTGCAGCGGAAAAACAAAAAGATGCTGCAATTCTGGCCCAGGCTTCAACTTACACGATTGAAACCACCGTCAAGGGATTGGCTGACCTGCAACTTGATTTTGGCAATACGATTGATGCGGTTGCCACCAAATTGACCACGGAAACTGGAAAACTTGATGAACTGCGTCGGGCGATTGAAGTCGAACGCGAAAACCTCGTTGACCTCAACAACACGCAAATTGCTGCCGATGCCCTCGATATCTTGACCCAGGAGCACCGTGAACAACTTCGAGCATTTGAAGAAGATCAGGCCCGGCGCACATCTGAACTGGAAACTGAAATTTCAGACACCCGCACCAACTGGAAAAAAGAACAGGAGAGTTTTGACCGACTGGCCCAGGAACATGCGGAATTGATCCAAAAAGAACGCCAGCAGGCCGAAGCTGATTATCAGTACGAAGTTGAAAATCGCCGTAAAATCGAAGCCAACAACTATGAAGATCGAAAACGCAAGCTTGAAATTGAACTGACGGAAACCGAAAAGGAAAAAGAAAAACGCTGGACCGAACGCGAAACCATCCTGACTGAACGCCAGCCACAAATTGAAGAGCACAAAGCCAAAGTCGAAACCATGCCCGCTGAGCTTGAAAAAGCAATTAAAACCGCTCGTGAAGATGCCATTAAAGACACCCACGAAGCCGAAAAACAAAAGGCGCTCCTGCTTGAAAAAGAAACCGAAGCCACCCACAAGATTTTTGATCTTAAAATTCAGTCACTTGAAGCAACTGTCACTCACCAAACTGAAGAGATTGCACACCTGACCACTCAGCTCCAGGCCGCATTGAAACAGGTCCAGGAACTGGCCATGAGAGCCATTGAAGGCACAACCAAAAATAAACTCTCAGCCCAATAGTCCTCCACTCAAGCGGACCCGATGTCGTTGATGTCACATTACATCCGGCATCCACTTAACCGAAAGGATCGTGCCATGAGCAAAAATATCTCTTCAAAAAGCACCAAAAATGAAATCCTGGATGTCCTCAACGAAGTGACTGAGGAAAAAGAGCAGCTTGAGCACAACCTCAGCGAAGCCGAAGGCGCCGTTGAGCAATTGACCAAAGAAAATAAATCACTCAAAGCTCAACTCGAAACGCTACGCAAAGAGAAAAAATCAACTGACCCAACTCCATCAACCCCTCAGGAGCCACCCGCCCGCGGAGATCGAAAACCTATGCCCGAAATTCAAACTGGAGCGACAATTCCCCAAATCATCAATGATTTAACGAGTTTAAAAGCCCGTTTTGGTACAGCCGTCAGCGAGCTTTCAACCCGGCTCACCAGTGAAGTTTCAACCTTACAGCAACTCCGCAAAACCACAGAATCAGGCCGACAGCGACTGGAAACCCTGTATGGGCTTCAAATTTCGGACACCACGCTCGAAACACTCATCCAGGATTATCAGGTGAAATCCAGGACGTTCGAGGAAGACTTCAAGGTGAAGAAAACCACGTTTGAACAGGAATTTTCTGAAAAACAAAAGACCTGGCGCAAAGAACAGGACGATCATGCATTGGTGATCAAAGACCGCAATGCCACCAGTCAAAAAACCCGTCAGCGCGAAGAAGCCGAGTACCGGTTTACCCTTGAAAACGCCCGCAAGCTCGACAACGAAGCCTATACCCGGCTTCGCAAAGAACTTGATCAGGCACTGGTTGAAAACCGCCAGGTCAAGGAAAAAGAATGGGCCAAACGGGAGCAATCCACTGCCGAGCGGGAAAAACAGGCAGATGAATTAAAGGCAAAGGTTGAAAACTTCCAGAAAGAGCTGGAAGCAGCCGTAAAGAAAGCCGCCAACGAAGGCACCGGGATTGCCACACATCAGGCACGGCTCAAAGCGGATTTAATTGCGAAGGAAACCGAAGGCGTCAAACGAGTGAAAGAGCTGCAAATTCAATCACTTGAGAGCGCAATCACCAAGCAGTCAGCTCAAATTCAAACCCTCTCAGCCCAACTCACCGCGGCGCTCAAACAGGCTCAAGATCTGGCAGTCAAGGCCATTGAAGGCGCTTCAACCGAAACCTCATTCCAGGCAGTTCGGGAAATTGCGATGGAGCAAGCCAAAAATCAGCAGAAGAGCAAGTAAAGCCAGTTTGTAGTCAGTAGTTCGCTAAGTACCAGTCCCCATAAAAGGGGGATGAAATTCAACCAGTCGCTGGCAGAAACATTGGTTTTCGCCCGGATGGGCGCTGGAAAATAGCCGGTGGCAAGTGTCGCTTTGGACATGCGGCCACCGGACAGAGCCGCCATCACGGGTTCGCGCCCAGATGGGCGCTGGAACAGGAGTTGTGAGCGAGCAGCCGAAACTTCCACGAAAACCGGGACCCAAACCAGCTTCCAGCGCCCATCCGGACGCGAACCACTGCGGATTGAAGCTCCGGTGGTGTGCCCAAAGCGGCAAACCACCGGCTATTGTCCGGCGCCCATCCGGGCGAAAGCCAATTCGGAATCACCGAAATTCCATCCCCTATTTATGGGAACTTGTACTAAGTTTATTTAATTGAACTATTTGACTGTTTTCTAATGCCAGAACCTCCTGGCAACCTGGTACAACATCGGTCAGTACCACCTGCGTCAGCCTAGATTTTGTGCAAACAGCCCCCTCTCTCAAAATCCTGCTTGTAAAATTGTTTTTCCAGTTTTCCGTCCTTTTGGGTCACTCACAAACCTCGGTTCAGGTTCAGTGGTCGAAATTCAGGTTCTGAATTTGAACCAGGTGGTTGAAGTTGCTGAGCCTCAATAGACAAAACCGGAAAAATAGGAAATCAATTTTCTCAATCTCGTCGCTCACCTTGTGGTAGTCACCATGCAGCCCATAACTTGAAACCGTGTGCGCAATGACGCCCCGTTTGGCCAGGGCATAGTTGTCAGATCGTTGAAAGAAAAATTCCTGGGGGTGAGGATCCATCACAAGGTGAGCACCCTGTTTGGCCAGCTCAGCACCCAGGTCAGACAGATCAAAGCCAGTCAACCAGAGCGTGTCCGATCCAACTTTCGGGTCGGGTCGCCCAATCATTTCAAATTCGAGGTTGGTCACAATATTTTTGAGCGGAACTGGTGGATGATCTAAAAAATATCGGGCGCCAGGTCCGCCAATTTCTTCGCTGCCAAAACAGACAAAATAGACGCTTCGTTTTGGACGGGGACTGTTTCCTAAAGCCCGGGCCAGTTCTAAAACCGCCGCCACACCTGACGCATCGTCATCGGCTCCATTGTAAATGGTGTCTTTGTCTGGAGAGTACTTGCCGCCAATGTGATCCATATGGGCTGACAGGAGAATCACTTCGGCCTGCTGCTTTGGGTCACTTCCAGGCAGGCAGCCAACCACGTTCCAGGTTTGTTTGATTTCACCAGCCTGAACTTTCCCTTTGATTGAAAACAGCGTTCCGTCAGCAACCTGTCGCAATATTTCAGCCGCTGATTTTTCAACAAAAATGATCGTTGGCGCCTGAGCATTCCCCGGAGGGAGTTCCGGAGATTGTTTCGAGAACCGTTCCCACATCACCTGTTCGCGTTCACCAATCACGAGCAACACCGCTTTTGCCCCTTGAGAAAGCGCAGTTGAAACCTGGGTGTATTGATCCTGGGAACTGGCGCCCTCTTTGCTATCCAGAAAGACAAAGGCTCCGGCTTTGGCAACCGCATCAGGCACTAATTTTTGAAACGGACCGCTGAGTTCAGCATCAGCCACCTGATACATCACAACTTCCTTGCCATGGGTCCACGTCACAGGATTTAAAGCACCAGGAAATGACAACTGTGGCGGTTCAGCAAAGGTGCGTTTGGTCAGCGTTGCCGTTTGGAAATAAGTCACAGTACCGGACTTATCTTTTTCCCCGGCTGGTTCAATCCCAAACTGGCGAAACTGAGCGGCAATGTACTGGCCGGCAATGCGTTCAAACTGTGTGGCGCTGGCTCTTCCCTGAAGCGCATCACTCGCCAAAAACTCAAGATGAGCCCGGACGTTGCGTTCCTGAACCGGTTCCCCGGTAAAAACCAGTGCCGCTTGTGGCCTGGGGGTTTTGGCAGACTTACGCGAGCGCGGTTTTGAAGGCCGTTTTTGTTGAGCCTCAAGATTGGGCGTGGCAACCAAAAGAAAAAGGAGAATTGCACCAAACTGGAAAGCAATTCTCCGCAAGGACAAATTCAATTGTTGTTTCATAAACGTGGGGGTGGAGTAGCCTTTCAACCAGCGGCAACAATATGACCAACCAGATCGTGGGCGTGGGTTTCCGTGATCTCAACCCGGACAAGCTGGCCAATTTCGGGCTTGAACCCTTCAGGGGTATCAGTAATGAGCACATGGCCATCAATTTCCGGTGCCTGGGTTGCCATGCGTCCCTGCCAGATTAAATCGCTTTCCTCAGATAACCCTTCAAACACGACATCAACCGTTTTTCCTAAAAAGCGTTTGTTGCGGCGCTTGGAAATCTGCTCCTGGACTTTCATCAATTTTTTGCGACGGGATTCGGCAGTGCGGGCTGGAACTTTGTCAGCCAGGTTGAAAGCCGGTGTGGAGTCTTCGTCCGAGTAAGTAAACACACCAACCCGGTCAAATTCCTGTTCCTTGCAAAAGGAAATCAGTTCCTCAAAGTCAGCTTCGGTTTCACCTGGATAGCCCACAATAAAGGTGGTCCGCAGGACAATATCGGGGACATGAGCTCGAATCCGACGCACCATTTTTTCAAGAAATTCACGCGACCCAGGCCGCCGCATCGCGTGAAGCATTCGCGTGCTGGCGTGCTGGAGCGGAATATCAACGTACTTGCAGAGTCTGGGTTCTGCTGCCATAACGTCCAGCACGGCATTGCTCAACCGGGTTGGATAGCTATAGAGAAATCGGACCCACTGCAACCCTTCAATTTTGGCTAACTCCTTGAGCAGATTGGCTAAACCATCTTTGACACCGAGGTCTTCGCCATAACTGGTGGTATCCTGCCCGATGAGAATTAACTCCTTGACGCCTTCAGCAGCCAACCGTTCGGCTTCTTGTAAAATCGAGCCTGCCCGCCGGCTGCGCAGGTTGCCGCGCATTTGCGGGATGCTGCAAAACGCGCAAGGGTGATCGCAGCCTTCAGCAATTTTCAGGTAGGCATAATGGCGGGGCGTGGTACGCAGGCGCGGAGTCTGGTCGCTATAGAGGTAAGCTGCGGCTTCAAGTCCGGCTTCGCGAGCTGGTACGGGATCAAGTCTGGCGGATGGTGTCGCCAAAACTGGCAGCCGTCGTTTTGACTGTAATTGAACTGGATTGCGGACGACCTGGTCATTGAGCCCGTGAACCAGCGAGGTAATTCCTTCAAGTTCATTGGTTCCAAGAAATCCATCAATTTCTGGAATTTCCTGGAGCAGATCGTTGCGATAGCGTTCGACCAGGCACCCGGTCACAATCAACTTGCGGCCTTGCGCCTGTTCTTTGAGCGTTGCCATTTCAAGAATGGTATTGATTGACTCCTGTTTGGCGGCTTCGATAAATCCGCACGTGTTGACCACCAGGACATCAGCTTCATCGGCTTCCTGCGTTAAGGTGTGGCCCTGTTGAGCCAGAAGACCCATCATCACTTCACTGTCCACCAGATTTTTGGGGCAGCCGAGGCTGATGAATCCGACTTTCTTCTGCTTTGTCATAAATAAAATCTACGGCTTCCTGATACCCTGAAGGAAATTCTGCATAAGGAGATTCGGTGGCATGGTCTTCGGACGGTGCCGCCGATGGAATGGAACCTGCTACCAGGGGAACAGGTTGCGCCGGTGAAGCATCTTGAGATTGAGGAAGTGCAAACTCGGGGAAGAGATATCCGTCAGGGAGTTCCGGATGTGGCTGGCAAATGCGTTGCTGAACCATTTCCTCCAACCAGAGCCGGGCTTCGCTATAGGTCAGTTCCGTTCGCAAGGCGACCGTTCCTGGCCGAACCACACCATTAAAAATCTTGGCCAGCCGCAGGATTTCTTTCTCAATTGCCTTTGTCCGAACCGGCGTGTCGTCAAATGACTGGAAAATATAAATGTGATGCCCATCTGGGGTCAATTCACTGTCACAGTATCCATCCCGCTGTAACCGCCGCAGGCAGCCTTCAATCACTTCGACACTTTCGGGTGGGCGTGTATGAACATCGAGGGCGGTAATTCGGCCATTGCGTATCAGGGCCATGCGGATAATCTGGCGTTCAAGTTCGGCCATCCGTTCAATATCGCCCCGCAACTGCGCCTGCTGAATGGCGTACCACATCACCCCACCAATGATCAACAGGAATAAAAGCAGTAGCGGTCCCATGGCACTTCACACTCCGTGCATATCAGCCGGCCAAACCATTTTATGCAACTGCACCTGGAATCGTGCCCGGAGCCCATCGGCCAGCATTTGTTCGACAATTGGCCGCCGGTCAATTCCAAACACGGTCGAAATCAACACATTGACTCGCGACTCAAGGTGATGGTGTCGAATACAGTCACGCGCCCAGAAATAATCATTGAGGCTGGCCAGCACAAATTTGACCTCATCTCGGGGCGTCAAATACTCCAGGTTCGACCAGAGATTTTTTTCCGCTTCGCCACTTTCAGGACACTTGATATCCATAATCTTGATGATTCGTGGGTCAAGTTTTGAAATATCGCGGTGGCCACCGGTCTCAATCAACACCTGATACCCTTCATCAAGCAGTCGGGTAGCTAGCGGGTAGATTTCCTTTTGCAGCAAGGGTTCCCCACCAGTTAATTCCACCAATCGGGTCGGGTACGAATAAACCCGATCCATGATTTCATCGAGCGTCATCTGGGTCCCGCCGGTAAAAGTGTATTCCGAATCACACCACGTGCAGCGCAGATCGCAACCAGTCGTTCGGACAAAAATACAGGGCAACCCGGCAAAGCTGGACTCGCCCTGAATACTGAAAAAAATCTCGGTAATTCGCATCGTTCATAATCAAATGAAGAATCCTTTTAGTGATTAGTGGTTAGTGGTTAGTGGTTGATTCCTGGTTCTTGGTTCTTCTTCGAAAGTATTGATTTCTAACCACTAACCACCAACCACTAACCACTAATCCAACTAACCACTAACCACAACTAACCACATTCTTCATTCAATAGGTTCCTTTTCCCAAAGCATAATCAATGATTCCACGGAGCTTCCAGTATGCGGACATCTGGCGGTAGCCAATCGCATGCGTTGAGGCAACCAGGATGAGTTTCAGCAATCTTCCAGGTTGTCGAATGGAACGAGCTGAAAATTCTTCACTTAACACAGATCCGATTGACTGGACGAGGGCAAACGTCATCATCGCAAAAATGAAAAACATCATTTCCGATGGATCAATCAGACCAAGGACGCCCATGAGAAAAACCAGTCCAAATCCAATTAACTCAATCACGGGGCCCAGAATATCAATCAGGAAAAAGACCGGGTAGGACAGGCTCCGCCACCAGAAATCGCCATGAGATTTAAAAATCAACTTCCAATGAGTTATCAGGGATCGAAATGCCAGACGCTGCCAGTTTCGCTGGGACTGTCCAATCACATTTAAATCTTCGGGAACTTCGATCCTGGCCAGAATATCGGAGAGGAAAACGACCCGTCGCGGGAGTTTGCGTTTGTCCTGATATTGAATATGGAGCAGCAGGTTAAAGCTGACCTCCTCGCTCATCGGATCATACCCGCCAGCGGCCACAACATCTGATTTGCGAAGCAATCGAGGAATGCCACCTGAGACGGGAACGCTGCCCAGCCAGTTTCGAGCCAGCCAGCTTGAATGAAACGCACTCATTCGGTCTACACGTTGCAGGTTTTGGATCCAGGTTGACAGGTCTTCTTCGGCAAAAGTGGCTCCAAAAATGCTGACGGTTGGGGAATATCGTGTCAGTGGTGACCCAACCACAACTGGTGCTTCAGGTGATTCGGAAGAATCCTGATTGCGTCCCAATCCAATTTCGGTGTCGGGCACTTCGAGATTGATATCCCCTGTCAGGCCAGCCAGACTGCTGACAGCCACAGTGTTGGTATGGTCTTCGATAAAGCCTTTTGCCAACCTAACCAGTGCGCGGGATTGTAAAACTGTATCTGGGTCTTCAGTCAGGACGAGAGGGTATTGAGTCAGATTGAGGGCAAAGTTGAGGGAGTCTCCCCGGCCACTCCAGGGTTTATCCACCACTGTCAAATTTGGGTAAAGCGCGGAGGTGCATACGTTCCCATCGGTCCGTGTTGGTAAGGTCCGGCAAATCACCTTATTCACTGGATGCAGGTCAAAAGAGGATTGCAGGATTTGCTGGGTCGCATCGGTTGATCCATCATTGACCACCACCAGTTCAAACGTCGGGTACTCCAGCTTGAGCAGGCGTTCAATTCGTTCAGTAATTGTTCCCGCTTCATTATGAACCCACACCATCAGTGAAATCGGAGGCACGCGGAGTGAATAGGGCAACAACCACCCTTGACCAAGTTGCTGACTCAGACTGTATACCCGAATTTGAATAACTGAAATTATCATCTGAACCAGACGGATAACACCCGCAATCAAAATAAACCCAAGCAGCACAATAAAAAGGTGGTGAATGGCGCGAGCAAACGCCGAACTGGTTGCCTGACGGTTGCCAATGGTGAGTTCAAGTGCAAAGAACACCGCTCCCAAAATCAGTGGGCTTAACAGAAACAACCAGCCACCTAGCCGGCTAAATCGCCCGGCAAAGCTGTTATCCCGGTGAGGAAAGTTTTCAGTTCGCAGTCCAAGATTTTCCATGGGCAGTTGTGTGCTGACGAAGTTTGTTTTCCGTCAATGAGAGGAAATAGAGTGAAGGGGGAACATGTTACGGCTCGTGATTCGCAGTTCGTATCGGGTCTCTCGTTCAAAGTTCCTGGTGCTTCGTGTTTCGTGTTTGGGAAGCAATGTCCTTGAAGAACCAGGTATCAAGTACCAGTCACCAGCCCACTTCTCATCCCGAAGGACTAAATCTGGTCCATCACCTGCCTGGCCATTTCCCGGGCAAACCGGTCTTGACTTCGCTGAAGATGATCCAGTGCTTCATATCCAAATTCACCAAATTGCTTTAATGCCACGGCGGCATTATGCCGGACCCAATAGGCTTCGTCTGAAACAGCCTGAATCAACAATGGAATGGCATCTAAAACCTGCATTTCCCCAAGGGCGCGGGCAGTCACGGCTCGAACTTCCCAGGCTGGGTCTTTCAAACAGCGCAGAATGACCTCAAGTTCATCATGAGACTCGATACCAAGAGCAGTGAGGGCTCGGACAGCTCGGGCCCGAATATCAACCGAATCAGACTTCAGTAAATCATCAGCCGCCTGGCGACAGGCACGCGGATTGAGACGATTCCGGGCTCGTTGACCAAATTCAGAGAGCAAATCCAGGACGGTGGCTGAAATTCGTTCGCGCCGCTCACGTTTGGGCCCTGAAGCCCGGAGCAGGTCAAGCAAGGGGAGCGTCAATTCACCAGTCATTCCAAGCAAACAATTGGCGGCGTGCATCAACTCCCAACCATTGGCATCGGCGAGCGAGACCACAATTGGGGAAACAGCGCGGTCGTCCCCGATTTCAGTCAGTGCCCAGATGGCCATCAACCGAACTTCCTGAGATGGGTCACGCAACGCCGTGGTCAAGGTTTCAATTGCTGAAGCACATCGCATTTGCCCAAGGCGATAGGCAGTGCGAGCCCGTTCGTACCAGGGTTTTTTGGTGTCGCGCAGAATCTGCATATCCTCAGCCTGCATCCCGGTGCCTTCATACAACTCGGCTAATCGCCAGCGGTCTTCATCCGACAAGACACGCGACAGTTCGGTCATGACTTGCTTCAAGACCGCAGTTTCATCCTGTGATTTTGGTTTGAGAGGTTTGACGACCCAGGTCAATCCATTGTTATTTGGATCGGCAAGTTCCTGAATGGCGGTGAGGAGTTTTGATCGGGTCGTATCCCGCATATCGAGCCGAATCCGGTCCCGCCAGGCAGCATATGATCGAATCCCGAGCAGAATCACCACGCCAATACCCAAAACCACCAGAAGTCCGGTGAGCCCCCAAACGAGGAATGGTGCGAGCGACTCCATAACGAATGCTCTGTACAATGGCTAAAAATAGTTAGCTGAGATGATGTGATGCCAGTGGATAGCAATGACAGATTGGTTGCAGACTTGGGTATCCTAGACCATGATTGCGAAAATTGGAATGTAGAGCGTTGAAAGAATCAGGTTTCCCGCACGCTGACAATGCGTTTTTTTCCTGTTCAGCTTCAAAATCGCGCCATTTCAGTCATTCAGTTTGAGGAACCTACATTCAATCACTCAGATCACAACCTTGAGAAAAAGTCTCTTTTTCTTTGATTTAGCTTGTGTTTCTGATGGCTGGTTCGTAGCCCAGAAACTGGGCGACGAGCCAGCACCCGGTTCGCGGTTCAAAACCGATATTCTTTGCACTTCTATGGTTGGTCACTGACCATACTCCATCTTCAGGCACACCACACCTTATGGCCTCCTCTCCGTTTTCGAGCCGGACCAGCTTCCGGGAAATCATTGCTCTGGCATTAGATGCGCTCAATGCCCATCGCCTTCGCAGCTTTCTGACAATTTTAGGTGTCATCATCGGCGTTTCAACCGTCATTGGAATGGTCTCAATTATTCAGGGACTCAACCGGGCGTTTGCCAATCAAATTGAATCCCTCGGGTCAAACACGATTTTTATTTCAAAGTTTGACCCGAGCTTTCGCCGAACTCGAACCAGTGAAGAACGGCAGCGAAAAGACCTGACGGTGGACGATGGACTGGCAATCGGGCGTGAAGCGCCATCCATTTTGTCGGTGTCACCTGAGCGACGGCGCAATAATATTTCACTTCGGTATGAAGCCCGCGTGATGGATACCTCTCAATTAGCTGGAGTTTTGCCGACGTATGAGATTACCCGTAGCAATTACACGGCGGGCGGGCGGTTCTTTTCCGACATGGATATTTTGCATCGAACGGAAACCTGCGTGCTGGGAATGGATGTGGTTGATGCGCTGTTCCCCAATGATGACCCGATTGGGAAGGTAATCCGAATGGATGGACACCCGCTCAAGGTGATTGGGGTGCTTGAGCGAATGGGAAATTTCTTTGGTCAGACGCGGGACAATGTGATTTTGGTCCCACTGACCACCTTCGAGAAATACTACTCAGATTTTTCGGAACAGGGCGGCTCGTTTTTCTTTGTCATTGCACGTCCGAGAAACCGACGCATGGTTTCGCGGGCAGTTGAACAAATCACCGAGGTGTTGCGCCGGCGGCGAAATGTTCCATTTGGCGAAAAAGACAATTTTGGTATTTCCACTCAAGATAGTTTGCTGGACATCTATAACCAGCTTACGGGTGCCACCGCTCTAGTATTGACCGCTGTTTCCTTTATTTCACTGGGAATCGGCGGGATTGGGGTCATGAATATTATGCTGGTATCGGTGGTTGAGCGCACCCGAGAAATTGGCGTCCGCAAAGCCCTCGGTGCCCGCCGGGTTGATATTCGACAACAATTTTTGCTCGAAGCCGTCACACTCACTGGAATTGGGGGAATGATTGGTGTTCTGGTCGGACAGACCTTAAGTTTACTTATCAATCGGTTTTCACCCCTTCCCTCAACCGTTCCCTGGTGGGCAATGGTGGCAGGATTGACAGTTTCCGTGGTGGTTGGCCTCTTTTTTGGACTCTACCCGGCGATTAAAGCCTCTGAATTGTCACCGATTGAGGCGCTTCGATATGAATAAGTCAGTCGTCAGTCGTCGAGTGTTGGGATTTTGAAGTGTCTGTCAAGCGGATCTGGTTCTTTTTGAATTATTTGCAAAGTGCTCTTTTCAAGATCGTTGCAGACTGAAATACCTGGGTTTGGTCTACTGACCACTGACTACTGACTCATCAACTACTGACTACTGGCTTATCAACTACTGACTACTGAAGACAGGTATCCCGATTGAATCAAAGTTGCGGTTCGAGTGCAGTTTCCCTTTGATCAAAAAATAAAGGCGACAGGAACGATTACTTGTTCTCTTTCGCCGGTTCACTTGCAGGTGGGGTAGATTTTTGGGGAGAAGGCTGGCTTTCTGGCGGGGCGGGGGCGGGTGGGGCTGGAGTAGTTGGATTTGGTTTTGGCTGGGGAGGAGATTCAGCCGCAGTGGGTGCGGTATTCTTCCGATACAGCAAAAAAGCCACCACGATCAAGGCAAGCATGAACAGACTGGCAGCAATCAGTTTCGAATTATTTTGACTCTGGCGGACAGGTGTCGGGAGCGCCGGCATCGGTGGAGATGGAGCAGGTGGTGGTGGGGCAACCGACGGCTGTGAATTCGCCGCCGCCACTTCATAAAGTTCGGCAACGACCGCTGCCGAGAGGACAGCGGTGGTTTGTGGAACTTTTAATGAGCCAGTGGCTTTGTTCTGAGCGTCAAGGGTATCTTTCTCGTAAATCAGCAAACTTTCATCAATTTCATCCGGGAGGCGTGGATCACGCTGGATGATTCGTGACTCAAAGTTATTGCTGTCGGTTGGCGCATCTAATCCATCACCCGAAAAATGCATCAGCATGACGGTGATGTTGTCTTCCCCGCCTCGTTCGTTGGCCGATTGAATTAACTTGCGGCAGCCTTCGGTCAGATCTCCATTGCAGGCATTGAAAATCTGGAGCATTTCAGGTCCACGCACTTTGCCTGACAGCCCGTCGCTGCACAGCAACAAGATGTCATCGCGCTGTAATTGCACGCAATCCACAACCACAATCACTGAGGCAGTTGCCCCTAACGCCTGAAGAATCACATTTTTATAGTGATGGCTTTCGGCTTCTTCCTCAGTGATATGCCCGGCCTCGACCAACTGGCTGACCAGGGATTGATCTTTGGTCATTTGGGCAATTCGGCCATTGCGGATCAAATAGGCGCGTGAATCTCCGATTTGGGCCAGATAGAGCGTGGTGTTATCCACACCGGCAGCCGTAAAGGTGGCCCCCATCCCGGCATACTCGGCATGCGATTGACTTTTGCTATTGATCAGGAGATTGGCTTGCTCGACCGAAAGGCGAAGGCGTTCGTGGAAGGGAAATGGTTGAAATTTTGGATTCGCCTGAAACTGAAGCATCCAATCCCGAACCGCAGTTACCGCCAACTGGCTGGCAACCTCACCGGCTAATGCCCCGCCCATCCCATCAGACACGGCAAACAGTGATCCATATCGGCCTTGAGCAAAAGATAGCAACTCGGGAGGCGGTGCGTCATGGTCGGCGGTCCAGGTGGCCGCTGTACTCAGGTCAACCACCAGAAAATTGTCTTCGTTTCCCTGGCGTACCATGCCCACGTCAGTTTGAGCATACATCCTGATCAACACGGTTTTTTCACTATTTGTATTTTCGAGTGTCATAGGCAGGCAAGCCTTGCGTCAAATGATTGCGGTGTCAGTGATCCATAAACAGTGACGTTATTCCCACAGTGAATCGTGGGAATTCCTTATTTGACCTCATGCCGACCAACCCAGGAGCCAGGCAAGTTTTTACGCCAGCCTGTGATGTGACAAGAAAAGCTCCCCAAATTGATGCGTCATCAAGTCTTGAGTGAATTACCCTCAATGTGCAGCCACGGTCAGGGCAATTCCAGGACCTTGAAAGTCGGCGAATTCTTTTTACCTATGGTTGTCTGATTAGGCAACCCAAAAAATAGGAGACGGTCTTCATTCTGGCATGAAGATGCTAAAATTTAAGACTGTCCTTCTTTCAAGCCAAACCCGTGGATAGTGTAACTGGCAGATGCGATTGGTCTGAAACTTCCCTGGTGATGAAGAGTGCCCGGGGGTCTGTCTGCTTTTCCTCAAGAAACCAACGTCAACCTGGATTGGCTTCCCTATTTCGCGTGATCTCAAGCGGAAGGAGATCATCACGGTTTGGAAAAAGAGAAAACGCGGGGACTGAAACGTGATGTTGGAAATGATCTCAAAGTGAATGTAAAACTGGGTTCAGGTTGAGCGATGTGAAGAGAATGTCACCCTATTCGCCGCCGATTATAGCCAAGCTTTTTCCAGGAGCCTAGCGTGAAATCAGTTCACATCGAAAAACACTTTCCAGCCGCTCTCCTCAATACCAGATTCACCTGGTGTTGAAACTGGAGGAGCGTTGACTTATCGCTGAACTCCTGGTGATTGGAAATTGTGACTTCAGGCCAGAAATAAATGAAACGAAAGCACTTCCCTGAAAGTGAGGAGGCGCGGAACCATCTGACTGAATGGCTTTTTACCAGCGTGGGTTCTAAAGCTGTGCCAGGGCTTGATCCAGGTCCGCAACCAGGTCTTCACAATCTTCAATCCCGACTGATAAGCGAATCAAGGTATCGGTAATTCCAAGACGTTGGCGATCTTCATCAGGGACACTGGCATGGGTCATCGAAGCCGGGTGGCAAACCAGGCTTTCGACACCTCCTAACGATTCAGCCAGTGCAAAGACTCTCAGTCCTTCAAGTATTTTCCGGGCCTGGTCAATACCACCCGAGGCTTCAAAAGCCAGCATGGCGCCAAACCCGTCCATTTGCCGACAGGCCAGCTCATACTGTGGATGGGCTGGAAGTCCTGGGTAATACAGGCGGGTTACTTTTGGATGCGTGCTCAGGTATGCGGCAACGGCCCGTCCATTGATATCGTGTTGCTTCATGCGAACGGCCAGCGTTTTGATCCCCCGCAAGGTCAACCAGGCGTCAAATGGCGAAAGAATGGCACCAGCCGCGTTCTGAATGTAGGCCAGTTTTTCGTGAACTTCTTTGGAAGTCACCACCGCCACGCCTCCCACGCTATCACTGTGGCCATTGAGATATTTGGTGGTCGAATGAACCACAATATCGGCGCCACACTCGATTGGCCGCTGGAGGTAAGGTGACATAAAAGTGTTGTCAACCACCACCTGAATTTCTCTCGGGCGAGCAATCTCTGAAAGAGCCCGCAAATCACATAACCGCATCACCGGGTTGGTTGGGGTTTCCAAAAACATCATGCGGGTGTTTGGTTGAAGGGCATCAGCCACAACCCCAGGGTCAGTGGTATCAACATAACTGAACCGCAACCCGAATTTGGTCAGCACTTTGTCAAACAAACGATAAGTACCGCCATAGGTATTGTCTGAAACCACCACGTGATCGCCTGCCTTGAGCAACGTCGTCATCACGGCATGGATGGCAGCCATCCCTGAAGCAAAGGCGCAGGCCCCAACTCCTTTTTCCAGAACGGTTATATTCTCTTCGAGCGCTGCCCGCGTGGCATTGTGCGTCCGGGCATACTCATAGCCTTTGTGTTTCCCCAATCCGTCCTGCACATAGGTGGAGGTTTGATAAATTGGAACAGTGATCGAACCAGTGGTTGGGTCTGGGGCTTGACCCGCGTGAATAACATCTGTTGCGATTCCCATAATTCATTCTTTCGCCAGCGGCTGAAGACCATCACTGGATCCGCACTGACTTCAATTTGGAGAGAGCAGTACTCACTTCAGCAAGCTCGTAGAGGGGGGTCTCATTGGTCCAAAGGACAATTTGGTATGAGCTGGTGTTGAAACCAGGTTATTCGTCAAAAATTCCCTTGCTCATATAGCGTTCGGCACTGTCAGGCAAAATGGTCACGACATTTTTCCCAGGCCCTAATCGTTTTGCGACCTCGATGGCGGCATACACATTGGCACCACTCGATCCACCACACAACACACCTTCCTGGGCAGCCAGGGCACGCACGGTGGCAAAAGCATCATCATCCATCACGGCCACAATTTCACTACATACTTCCTGATCAAAGTTGCCGGGAATAAAGCTGGTTCCGATGCCTTCAACCCGATGTGGTCCCAGTTGACCACCGCCTAAAACTGACCCTTGGGTCTCAACGGCAACACAGACAGCCTGAGGGTTGCGCTCGCGCACGTAACGCGCCACACCACTGAACGTGCCCGCCGAACCACACCCGATGACAACCGCATCCACTTTTCCATCTAACTGCTCGTAAATTTCACGACCAGTGGTTTCGTAGTGGTAACGTGGATTGGCTGGATTGCTAAATTGTTGCGGGACAAACGAATCTGGAATTGTTTTGGAGAGTTCAAAAGCTTTGTCAATGGCGCCTTGCATCCCCAGTTCATTAGGGGTGTAGACAATTTCACCACCCAATGCCTGAGTCACTTTCATCTTCTCAATGCTGTATCCTTCAGGGACACACAACACAATCCGGTAACCTCGGGCCCGACCAATCAATGCCAGACCAACGCCGGTATTGCCCGCTGTTGGTTCAATAATTGTTCCGCCAGGTTTTAAGAACCCCTGTCGTTCAGCATCGGTAATCAAGCCCATCGCGGCACGATCTTTAATGCTGCCGCCAGGGTTTAAATATTCAAGTTTTCCGTAGACATTGGCTGCTCCGGCGGGAACAACATGCTTGAATCGGAGGAGCGGGGTTTTCCCGATAAGTTCAGTAATATCTTCTGTTACACCTAGAGCCATACCTTTAAGAGCGCCTTTCGTTGACCTGTTCGAAGATTTTTGGCTGAATCCACAACAAGCACAAAAGCCGTGACCGGCTTCTTCTAACCCGGACCTCAGAAAAAATTGTGAGGGAGATAAAGACAAGTGGGGGTAAAAAAATGTGCAAGATAAAAAGATCGCCAGCTAAACAGTTGGTTAAACTGTAGCTGGCGATATTACCTCAGGGGGGGAAGGGTGTCAAATTACCCCCAATTTGATGAATTGAAAAAACAGAAAAGCCTGGAGCATTCCTGTTTTTTATTGATAAAACAAGGGTTACGACAAATCGCGCCGATGATCCGGGCTGATTGAAATTTCTTCAGCCTCATTGTGCTCGCGGGTGAAGAGCAAATACCCAACCCCGACCACAATCACAAACGCGAGCATAATGATGATCAAAAAAGGCCAGGGGACGGCTGGATTTCCTTTTTCAGTTCCTGAAAAGGCCAGTAAGAAAATGGGGCCGATCACCAAACTGACAAGTCCGACAATCGGGGCCGCCGTGCTAATCCAGTCGTAGGTTGGCGTGGCGATACGCTCACCCACCAATGCCCCAGCTAAGGCCGCAATCACAACGGCTGCCATGGCAAACAGAAGGCTGAGAACAGCACCTTTTTTGAGGGCATACGCCATCAACAGCACATCTGCAAATTGAAGGGTACCGGCTGCTTCACCCGCCTGGGTCGCACTCAATGCGGAAATAGTCGTATTGAGCGTGATCGCCAGCAGCGAGACCAGCAACGGCTCTAAAATAATCACGTGGTCAGCCAACAGCCCCATGACCAAACCACCGCCAAAATAGGCTGCCAGCGTAAATCCCAACATGATGTAAAAAGTGGTTTCCGGGAAATTTTGTCCCAGTTTAAGTCCAAAGAACGCAGCCAGAAACTGCATTCCGAACATGATGCCAAACCCGAGCAGCAATCTTTTCCATCGTTCGTCCATGGTGGGTCTCCTCTACAGTGAAACTGTCACGATGTTGGTCTTGCTCCAAAATGTGTGCAGGTAGCCGCCTACCTGAGTTCAGATCGTTTGAAAGTACTGCGAGTGTAAAGCTTGAAGGGGTAACAAGAAATGGAATGATCTTCTGTTTTGTGTTACGAAATACAGGGAACCGATGTTTGTCCAAGTTTCCCAAAATCTTGGGTTTAAACGGGTTTATTGCTGATAGCAATGTACGTTGGCGTGCTGACCTGTGTCAAATACCTGATGAGTATTGAGAAGAGGAATCCATAGTTCTTTATTGAGACTGAGCAGGGGTTCAATTTTTTTGTTTTTCAAAGAAGCGAACCGTCTTGCGTTCGATCAGGTGATTATGAAACATCGTGGGGTTCCAGCGGTGCCGTTGGCGGAGCTTCGGGCATCTGCCGGTCTGAAGGCCACTCCTGGCGTGGCTGCCCCAGTGATCCACTCGGGGTACGCTCAGTTCCATTCCAGTCCTGGCGTAAGGCCCCCGAACCAGATCGCTCACCAGCCCATTCAGGCGGATAGCGACGATGGAGGTTTCCGGTGTTGTACCGGTCGGTTTTGGCAATTTCATGGACCAGTAAGTCAAGTTCGATAAACCGATCCGCCACGTCAATCAAGCGTGGAGAGGTATTGCCTCGAAATCCGGCAATCTCAACCCGGACGCCTTTGTAGGCAACGGCATTGACTGCGTAGGCAAAATCCTCATCTCCGCTGACCAAAATCGCGGTGTCATATTTATCAGCCAGTGAAAGCATATCCACCGCGATTTCAACATCGAGGTTGGCTTTCTTGGTACCATCAGCGAATGTTTTTAATTCTTTTTCAACGACCCGATACCCATTGCGACGCATCCAAAGCAAAAATCCTTGTTGCCGCTCTGCCTGCTGATCTACGCCGGTATAAAAAAAGGCCCGGAGTAGCGTATCATCCCCCCGAAGTATATCCAGCAGTTTGGCATAATCGATTTCAACTCCAACGGATCGTGCAGCGTGAAAGAGGTTGTTCCCATCAATAAAAATAGCGACCTTACCTCGATGGGAAGAGGTAGGACGGCTTGGACGACCATTTTCGTGCGCCATAGGAAATCTCCTAACGGAAGGCGACATGCAGTGAACGAGATACTTGGTGAAGGATGAGCGAAAATGATTGTATCCTTCGCTCCGTGTAAAGGTCAATTCAGGAGCCAGAAAACCGTCCAGACTTTTCACAAGTTTGCTCAAATACCCGGACCTGACTCAATAAATTACTCTTTTTCAATATCTTGAAAATTTTTATGCTTCCATATCTGGAAAAACCTGAGGGGATTACCTTTGAAGTCAAAGTCCAGCCCAACGCCCCGCGTACCCGCATTCTGGGTCAGCATGACACGGCGCTGAAACTGGCACTGGCGGCACCGCCGGTGGATGGGAAAGCCAACGCCGAATGTATCCGGTTTTTGGCAAAATTTTTTGACCTTTCCCGGAGTCAAGTGGACATCCTGACTGGCGAAACCACACGCAACAAAGTTATTCTGTTACGTGGCCTTTCAGCCCAGGCTTTTGAAGCCAAACTGAAGCAAATTGAACTGTAAGGGTACCGGTCGCCAGGCTCAGCGCAGAACGGTTGACTGGTTTTCAGTGGTTCCCTATGGTGTGCGACTCCATACTCAAGCGAACCTCACACCTCAACTCATCAATCACGTCTTTTTTCAGATCAAACGCAAGTACCGCAACGGCATTCCGGCCAGGTCTGGTACGCACCGAAGGATTGTTTTATGAACTACATGACCAAAGAAATGCTCAAACGCTATGGACGTATGGCGTTGGGGCAGATTTTCCCGCCGATCTTTCTCAATATTCTCGTGACCTCGGTGTGTGATATGCGGTGTGTGCACTGCTTTTTCACCGAAGAACTCGATGACAAAGACCGCAAAAAGCTCCAGATGAAAACCAACAACATCGTTCGCATCAGCGAAACGCTGGGCGGAAATCTGGGCGTGCTGGTGATTGCCGGCGGTGAACCGTTTACCCGTATTGACCTGCCACAGATTGCACGTGCCTTTTATGAAAACAACAAGCTAGAATCCATCTACCTGATGTCGAATGGTCAGATCCAAAAGCGGATTCTGCCGGATGTCGAACGCATCCGGAAGGAATGCCCGAATCTGAATGTGACCGTGGCGCTTGGAATTGATGGGCTGGAAACTGAGCACGACAAAATCCGTCAAAAGCCGGGAAGCTGGGCGAAGGCCATCGACACGGCCTTTAAACTCAAAGAACTCAAAAAAGAATATGGCGGCATTGATATTCAAACCTGCACCTGTTTGATGAATTCAAACCAGGATCGCATTTTTGAATGGTATGACTTCCTCAAACATGAACTGAAGCCAGACAAAATCAACGTCAACTATATTCGGCCCCCCTCAGCCCGCCCGGAAGAACTCAACATTGATCTGAATCGGTACCAGAAACTCTCCAAGCAGATTCTGGATGATTCGTGCAGCGCCTCGTTGAAAAATATCTACACCGGCGATTCGGGCTTCTTCAAAGCGGCGATTGATATCTACATGCACGAACTGATCGCCAAAACACAGGTTGAGAACAAAGCCCAACTGCGGTGCTGGGCTGGAACGGCTGGCGGTGTGATCTATGATGAAGGCACGGTTTCAAGCTGCGAAAACCTGCCCGCTATCGGCAACCTCCGCGATTTTGACTGGGATTTTGGCGCGCTGTGGGCATCACAGGCCATGGCTGACCGACGCAAACACGTCAAAAACGGCTGCTACTGCACCCACGAAAGCAATTGCTATTACCCATCGCTGGCCTTCAATCCGGGCCATCTCGTGAAGATCAAGCGACTTGAACGCAATATCCGCGATTCATTCCGCGAAGCTGAAGCCCGCGAAAAAGCCACAGGTCAGGTTGCGGTTGAAAGTCGTTAAACTCGGGCTGAAGAAAACGGGCTTGGGGCGTTTGAAGGGATGAGGGATGAAATAAAACCAATTCTTCATCCCATCGCCTCCAGCTCTGAGCCCAGGTCTTGTGCCCAAACTTCTTCGCCCCATCGTCATGTCATTTAGTTTTTATGATTGTTCGATGTGTTTTGCTTTGTGTCTTGGTGATTTGGGGAGTTTTGTCGGCTCCTTCGGGTCTGGCACAGAGCGGACGCAAACCCGAATCCCCGCCATCTTCCAACACCCTCCCCTTCCCCAACGCCAATCCTTCGCAAGATGACGTCATCAGCCGGGTTCGAACCAACGAAATCGTGCTCCCGGTGACGGTCCGCAACGATTATGGTCGGCTTTCAACTGATTTGAGTGCCCGAGATTTCATCATCGTCGAAGACGGCACCCGCCAGGAAATCACCAGTTTCAATACCCAGCGTGTTCCGCTCAAAGTCGTGCTTCTGCTCGATGTTTCAGGCAGCGTCTTTTCGGAAATGGAGGCCATTCGCAAGGCTTCGATTGAGTTTGTGCGCCAGCTTTCACCCGACGATGAAGTCGCCGTGATTCAATTTGGAAAATCGGTTGAGCTACTCCAGAACTGGACATCAGACCGGGCCAAAATCGAACGCGCCATCAACTGGGAGTATCGAGCGACCCAGGCAAATTTCACCGAAACCCATCTCTGGGATGGCATGTTTCTGGCGGCAGATGAACTGCTTCCGAAAGTTGAAGGCCGTCGCACGATCTTGCTGCTCACCGATTGTGACGATAATGGCAGTCGGGTCACGGATGCTCAGGCGCTCGGCGCCGTCGTGCGCTCAAACTCCAGCCTCTATGTCATCAGTAAAGCCCGTGCAATTGCTGAAGATATCAAACAGAAATATGGTGGGAAACGCGGGGCGATTGCTGGAACCCGAAGTCAGGCCAATGCCCTGTACAATCGCTTTATCGAAGACGAAGCCCGTATGTCCCAGCTTTCCGAGCGATCTGGCGGCAAATTGTTTAATGCCATGAAAAGCGAAGACCTGACGACCGCTTATCGTCAGGTCTGTGAAGAACTTCAAAGCCAGTATGTTTTGACCTACATTTCAAGCAATGAAACCCCAAAGTCAACCTTTCGCAAAATCTCCGTCATTGTGACGCGTCCTGGGATGAAAGCCAGTTGGCGCGAGGGCTACTATTTGGGAAGGGATTAGCCGAGGGAAGAACGAGGTGTTTATGGCATCTTTTGCCGTGAATCAGGTTCATTTAGCCCGGCGGTGTGAAATCTGTCATCAATCCGATGTTTTTGATCCGCAAACCGAAACCTGTGCCCGCTGTGCCAGGGTCTCTCTCAAGAATCAGCTTCTCTCAGTATGTGAACCAGCACGAACACCTGCCAAAATTGTCTTGGCGAAAAGAGCGCAGGAGGCAAAATTGGGGAGTCATACATTCTCCCCAGATCAACCTCTACGGTTTGGATTTGTTGTCACTGGTGCGATGCACTGGGCAGGATTGATGTTTTGGGTGGCCGGGCTTGTATTTTTTAAGCCGGGCCAATCAATTGAAATACCTGTTTTTTTGACCGGGCTTGTTTTGTGTTTGGGAATTCCAATGGTTATGCCATTTGTGGTTGCCAAAAAACGCGGCTGGTCCTGGTTTTCTGGCTATCAAATAACACTGACTGTCATTGGATCAACCCTCAGTTTACTGACCTGGGTGTTGATTTATGTCACGTTGGGGAAGATTCACTAACCGGCTTGCCACTCATCTATCAAATTTCAGATACAGAAACCACGGAACACACAGAACACACAGAAGTTAAAACCAATTCTTCCAATGGTTTCCTTCAGCCACTCGCTTTTCAGTGGTCAGTGCTGTGGGCACTGGTGACGTCGCCGCTGAGGACCTCGTGCACGGTTCCATCTTTGAGTTCCACCCGGAGTGCGCCGTCGGCTCGAACCCCACGCGTCACGCCTTCAATCGTTCGATCTCCAAGGCTGATCCGCACCCACTTGCCATGGACAAAGCTTGAAAGCGAAGCCCACTCCTCGACAATTGATGAGGGATTTTGTTCAAATGCCTGGTAGCTTTTATCCATGGCGCGCAAAAACTCGCTCACCACATTGATTCGAGCCAGTCGTTCACCGGTTTCGAGGAGCAGCGATGTGGCTGGATATAACAGCCCATTCGGAAAGGTCTGATGATAGAGGTTTAACCCAACTCCCAAAATGACATAGGCCACTTTATCACCAACCAGGCCGGATTCGACCAGTACGCCACAGACTTTTTTCCCGTTGATCAGCAAGTCATTTGGCCATTTGATGTCAACATTGACGGCTCGGACAGGCTTTGTGACTTTGCTCACCGCCCGTGCCATTGCCACCGCACCCAGGAAAGAAATCAGCGGCAGCCGATCCAGTGCAATTTGGGGACGGAGCAACACCGAGAGATAGAGCCCTTCCCCACGGGTCGAAATCCACTGGCGCTGATGTCGCCCGCGCCCTGCGGTCTGCTCATCGGCAATGACACAGAGCCCTTCCTGGCCACCGCTTCCAGCCAGTTGCTTGAGCAAAGTATTGGTTGAAGGAAGGCTGTCATAGACGCGGATATCTCCGCGAAGTCGGTCAAAAACGTAGGGTGTGGTGGAAAGAAGTGTGAAATCATCCATGGAAATTGTGGAGTGCGGCCCGCTTGACGCCGCTTTGTGAGATATTGAGTTACGCCTCTGGATGGAGCTGGCGCTGAACAAGTTCGACAAACCGGTTGGTGGCATCCAATGCCGCCCGTGACCCAGCCGCCAGACAATCTGACTCTGGGCCACGGGTACGATAGGATCCGAAAAGCTGAACCCGACTTTCGTTATGTTCGACACGGACCAGCAACACGATCAGGTCTCTGCCAAACGCCTGAGTCCGTTCAAACCCTTCCAACGAGCACTTGAGCAAGTGCTCGGTAAATACCTCCACGATTTCAAGCGTGGCAGTTGCGGCCAACCCAATCGGAGCATCTCCGACAGCCTGCCCTTCACGGCTCGCACGAAAGCGTTGGTCGCCATGTGAACAGTGAATCGTCACCCGACATTGATTCTCAGGTAACGATTCGACCACAACACCTTCAAAACGAAGTCTCAGTGATTGCATAGATACAGCGAAGTAGCGAACCATAGCGAGTAGCGAGTAGCGAGTAGCCAATCAATCACAGTCTGAATTTTGACTTAAACCCATGGGTTCCACGGGTGCATACTGAAAATTGCTTGATTTTTCAAATTGGAAAAATTTTGTTTTACTACTCGCTACTCGCTACTCACTACTCACTACTATTAGGAAAGTGTCATTTTCAGGCTAATGTCAGCCGCGGGAACAGAATGGGTTAAAGCTCCCACTGAAATCAAATCGGCGCCGGCCTCGGCATAAGATCGGACCGTCTCTAACGTGATTGAACCCGATGCCTCGACCAGTGTTTTGCGCCCGGCGGGTTCATTGGCGCGAATGTAGTCAACTGCTTCCCGAATCTGCTCCGGAGTCATATTGTCCAGCAAAATGACATCCGCTGCCGCTTCGACAGCTTCACGGACCTGGTTCAGGTTGGCGGCTTCGATCTCGATTTTGAGCAGGTGAGAGGCAGTTTGACGGGCTCGATTGATGGCCGTGGTCACTCCACCGGCGAGAGCAATATGATTATCTTTGATCAACACACCATCGTCCAGACCAAAGCGATGATTACGACCGCCGCCGATTCGAACCGCATATTTGTCAAAGACTCGAAGACCTGGCGCCGTTTTGCGGGTATCACAGATGCTGGCCGAGGTGCCCTCGACGGCTTTGACATAGGTTCGGGTCAGTGTGGCAATCCCTGACATCCGCTGGAGCAGGTTTAACGCCACTCGTTCGCCAGCCAGCAGAATATGAGCGGGGCCGGCAATCCGGGCCACTTCGGTTCCGGCTGGAATGGTATCCCCATCAAAATAAAAGGCTTCAAGCTGAAGTTCGGGATCGAGCCATTGGAAAACGCATTCGGCGACTTCGAGTCCCGCCAGGACAAGTGACTGTTTCGCCAAAAATCGGCCTCGGGCATCGGCTTCGGCGGGAACAACAGTGCTGGTGGTGACATCGCCCCGCCCCAGGTCTTCTTCAAGAAATGAGGCTACTAAGTGCTGAATAAGGTTGTAATCAAGTCGCATAATTTTGAAAGGCAGAATGGAGAATTGAGAATGAAAAAAAGTGGTTAGTGGCTAGTGGTTAGTGGCTAGGGAGCGTTAAAAAATAAGTTCCTGGGGCGCGTTCTGCCTCGTCCAGGTTTTGGTCTTGCACCGCGAAGCGTTGCCGTTCGGATAGCCGGTCGGTTGGCCGCTTTGGGCCTACCACCGGATCCAAAGGCCACCCCTGTTGTTCCTCGCTTCGCCCGCGCCCCTGCGGGGCGCGGGCGAAGCGAGGAGCACTGGAGAGAACGAACCCGTTCCCGGTGGTAGCTCCCAAAACCTCGCAACCACCGGCTATCCGAACGGCAGCCCTCCGGGATGCTCAATCCAAATGCCTGATTCCCAAAAGAAAACGGGAAGTTGATTTTTTACAGTCCCTTAGTTCTTGGAAGGTATTGATTTCTAATCACTAACCACTAATGCCAGTTAAGAATTGAAAAAATGATCGGATTTGAACCCGCGAAGCGGGTGGAAGGCTCGTAGCCCAGGGTGCAACCCTGGGAAAACGTTGCCTCCTCACCCCGCCCGGTCAGCCGCCTACGGCGGCGGCTGACCGGGCGGGGAAAAGGCGGGGAATGACCCGAATTCCCAGGGCTCGAAGACTCGCCCTGGGCTACGAGCCGGCGCCCACTTCGTGGGCTGAGAACCAAAACGGCTTCAACTCTTCACTGGCATCACTAACCACTTTAATCATTCTTCATTCCTTTAGTTCATCATGGCCAGAACTTCATTCAGTTTGGCCAGTTTGGTTTCAAGTTCCTCGCGTTGAGCATTTTTCTCAGCCACGATATGTTCTGGTGCTTTTGAGGCAAAGTCTGGCGCGCTCAGTGCCGCCAGTAATCCAGTTAACTGCTTCTGGAGTCGGATCACTTCGTTGGTGAGCCGGGTCTTTTCCTTCTCAAGATCAATCACGCCTTCCAGCGGAATCGAAAGTTCGACTTCGGCCAAGACAGCTTTAGCGGCCAAACCAGTCGCAGGTAATTCCGGCGATACATTCAGGCTTTCAACCCTGGCCAGCCGTTTGATCGCCCATTCATATTCCCGGACCATATCCGCCAGATGTTCGTTTGGTGTGGCCACATTTAAGGTAAAGAACACCGACGGAGAAATATTCATCTCCGAACGAATATTGCGCACACGGGTGATAATTCCGGTGAGCACCTCCATATCCTGATGGGCTTCTTCGTCAATGAGCGACCGGTCCCCGGCTGGGAACGGAGCGATACAAATGCTCTCCGGCAGATCAGTCTCACCATTGGCATCACGCCAGATTTTCAACCGCTGCCATAACTCTTCGGTAATGAAGGGCATAATCGGGTGCAACAACCTGAGCGATTGCTCAAGCACGGTCACAATCTGTTGCCGGGCGGCTTTCACTTCCGGTGTGACCTGGGTTGCGGTGACCAGTTGTTTTGAGAGTTCGATGTACCAGTCACAGAAATCATCCCAGAAGAAATGATAAAGCGATTGCGCCGCATCGTGGAACCGATTGTTTTCCAGGGCTGCATTGACATCAATTGCGGTTTGATTGAGTTCCGAAAGAATCCAGCGATCTGGAAGCGAATGCGGGACCGTTGAGTCACCGCTATCGGTTTCAACTTCGGTTCCAGTTTCAAGGTTCATCAAGACGAAGCGGCTGGCATTCCAGATTTTGTTGGCAAAGTTCCGAGCGGCTTCCATTTGCGGAAAATCACTGGGTTCGTCCTTTTTCTTCTTTTCCTGGAGCTTAATATCATTGCCGCTTGTCACGGCGGAAACCAGGGTAAACCGTGCGGCATCTGTTCCATAGCGAACAAACACTTCAAGCGGGTCCACCACATTTCCTTTGGTCTTGGACATTTTCTGCCCCATTCCGTCACGCACAAGGCCCGTGATATAGACCGTTCGGAATGGCACGTCATCTATAAAGTAGAGTCCAAACATCATCATGCGAGCCACCCAGAAAAAGATGATGTCAAAGCCAGTGACCAAAATAGTGGTGGGATAATAGGTTTTCAGGTCTTCGGTCTGGTTTGGCCAGCCAAGTGTCGAGAACGGCCAGAGTGCCGATGAAAACCAGGTATCAAGCACATCCGTTTCCTGCCGTAATGCAACCGTCGGATCACCCAACCGTTCGCGGGCTTCGGCTTCCGAACGTGCCACCACCAGCTTTCCTTCCGGAGTATACCAGGCTGGAATCCGGTGTCCCCACCAGAGTTGACGCGAAATGCACCACGGGCGAATGTTTTCGAGCCAGTCAAAAAACACTTTTTCCCAGTTGTTGGGCACAAACTGGGTGCGTCCGTCTTTGACTGCCTGGATGGCTTTCTGAGCCATGTCCTTCACATCCAGAAACCACTGGTCGGAAATGAGTGGTTCAATCGCGACCTGTGACCGCTGGCAGTGACCAACCTTGTGGGTATAGTCCTCGATTTTTTCCAGCAAGCCCTGCTCGGTCAGGAGTTCAATCACTTTGGCGCGGGCTTTGTAGCGATCCAGTCCAACAAAGGCTTCCCCGGCTTCAGCCGTCATTTTGGCGTCTTTACCGATCACGGAGATGAATTCCAGATTGTGCCGCTTGCCCATTTCAAAGTCGTTCGGGTCATGAGCCGGGGTGACTTTGACCACACCCGTTCCAAAGTCCATTTCAACCAGATGATCAGTGATAAATGGAATGTCACGACCGACGAGCGGCAACACCACGTGTTTGCCGTGGTACTTTTGATAGCGTTCGTCATCGGGGTGAATGGCCACCGCCGTGTCACCAAGCATGGTTTCTGGTCGAGTCGTGGCGACAACCACATATTCATCGCTGTCTTTGATCGGGTACTTGATGTGATAGAGCTTGCCCTTGACCTCTTTCATTTCCACTTCGAGGTCAGACACCGCAGTGTTGAGCACCGGCGACCAGTTGACCATATAGGCACCGCGGAAAATCAGCCCTGCGTCATAGAGGCGGACAAACACTTCGCGCACGGCTTCGCTCAGGCCATCATCAAGCGTGAAGCGTTCGCGTGACCAGTCAACGCTGACCCCTTCGAGGCGCATTTGCTTCTGGATTGTGCCGCCGGAATGTTCGCGCCATTCCCACACTTTTTGCTCAAAGGCTTCGCGACCAAGGTCCAGGCGACGAATTCCCTGTTCATTGAGTTGGCGTTCAACGACCATTTGGGTGGCAATTCCGGCGTGGTCGGTACCGGGCAACCACAAGGTTTTGAGTCCCTGCATTCGTCGCCAGCGGGTCAGGGTATCCATCAACGAATGCTGCAAGGCGTGACCCATGTGCAGATAACCGGTGACGTTTGGTGGGGGAATGACGATGCAATAGGGTTCACCGTCGCCCTGAGGTTGAAAATACCCTTTGTTTTCCCAGACTGGGTACCAGTTTTGTTCAATCTGGGCCGGGTTATACACTTTTGGAATTTCCTGTTCGGTTGGTTGTGCTTTTGGTTGTGCTTGTTCGGTCATAAATTTGAAAATTTTTGGAGTTGAGGGTTGGTGCTTGCCCAGTCGCCGCTCAAAAAAAGCAAAGCGGATCAACTGGTACATGGTTGATCCGCTGCTTTTCCTTACAACAAATTACGTCACTGTTTGGCAACCTTACCGGGATGAACTTTTCAGAGCACCGCTTTCAAGATGTTGCTTAATGAGCAATTCGGCCAGGTCTGGGACAACTTCCCACGCAATTTCGCGGACCACTCGATCAGAGAGTTCTACGATAACGCGTTCTACAATCTGTCCGACGACAGCTTGTGGAATCTGGGCAATGTCCGTTACTTCAGCCGTTACGACCGGCGCGGCGGCAACTGGTGGCGCGGCTGCGGCCATACGCTGGATCAGTTGATCAATGACAGTTTGCGAAATCTGGCTGATATCCGTGACTTCAGTGACCACCGGGGCAACGGGAGCGGGGGCGGCACGCTGCACAATGTACTCGATCACAGATGGGGAAATCTGACTGATATCAGTGACTTCAGTGACCACCGGGGCAACGGGGGCCGGTGTAGCGGCTGGGGCTATACGCTGCGTAAGTTGATAAATCACCACTGGGGAAATCTGACTGATATCCGTGACTTCAGTCGTCACCACTGGGGCTGCTGGTACCGCTGCGACAGCACGTTGCACCAGTTGATCAATCACGGACGGCGAAATCTGGCTGATGTCGGTCACTTCAGCCGCCACAATCACCGGGGCAACCGGGGCTTCTGCAACGGCTGGCGCCGCCGTTTCGGCCATGACGACTTCTTCGACTGGAGCTTCTTCCACGGCTGGTGTTGGAGCTTCTTCCACCGGTTGAGCTTCAGTCACAGCTTCAGCAGCTTCGCCGCCAGAAAATGCTTCGGTTACAAGTGGTGCGGCAAGCATCGTGGCACCGACTGCGGCCACAACACCTGCGGTTAAGCCCGAGTCAGCTTCCGCGACCGGTTCTGGTTCGGCCACTGAAATGGCCTCAACCGGGACTTCTTCCACAACTGAGGTTTCACTTAACGTAACAGCGGCTTCTTCAGCCACGGGTGCGGCAAATTCTTCAGGGGCAATGGGTTCTGGCTCAACCAGAGCTTCGACCACCGTCTCTTCGACAGGTTCGCTCACCGGCAGTGATTCCAGGGTCACGGCAGGTTCTTCAATTGTATGCGGAACAGCTTCAGTTTCAGCCACCAGTTCAGCCGTCTCAACTGGCGGAGGCGGCAATTCGAAAACAGGTTCCGCCTGTTCAACGACGGGTGGAGGCAACTCAAAGGAAGGTTCGGTGACCGCTTCATACACCTGAGCTGAAACCTCGGTCGGTTCGGCAACTTCCACCGCTTCAACCACTGACTCCGTGGCGGCGGCTTCAACGACTGGCTCAGGTTCAACTGGTGGCTCAACCCTGAAGGCTTCGACAACCGGTTCAGAAACCTCGGTAATCGGCTCTGTCACCACAAATGACGGTTGGGCTGTTTCTTCAGCTTCAACCGGTTCTGGAGCCAGGGCAAATTCCGGCACAGTGGCTGGTTCAAGTACTGCCGTTGGGGTTGGTTCCGCGGCAGCAGCTTCTTCGAGCGGCTGAATTTCAGCCAGTGGCTCGGTTCTGGCAGCCGGTGGCGGCTCAAATACAATCGGCAATTCTTCGGTTGGTTCTGGCGGGAGTTCAAACACGGCTGGGGCCGCGGCGCCAATCGGAGTTGGTGTCTGTTCTTCAATCACAACCGGGGCTGGGGCTTCAACCACAGGTTCAGACTTACGTCCTGACACCACAGCGGCCAGTTCTGGCGGCATAAATTCGGTGTCAACTGGCTCAGTGTCATCGCCTGGCAACTCAAAAACGGGCATTGACGGCGGTAGCGGCGCAGGAACTGGTTCAGGGAGTGGTTCACTCGCCATTTCAACCGGCGCTTCAGGTGCCGCCACTTCAACGGGCTCAAACACTGGGGCCGTTTCGGCCACTGGCGCTTCAAACAGAGGAGAAGGCTCAGGCACTGGCGCTTCAAATAGAGGAACTGCTTCAGCAACTGGCGGTTCTGCCACTTCCACTGGGGTTTCAAACGTTGGAGCCGCTTCCACCACTGGCGGTTCAGGCGTCTCAACTGGTGGTAACTCCAGTACTTCAGCTTCTGGAGCCAGGGTGGGTGCCGCTTCTAAAACCTCAGCCAGCGGTTCAGGCTCAACAATCGGTGACGCTTCCGCAATTGGCGGAGAAGAAAAAACCAGAGTTGAAGGCGCCTCGGCCACTGGCTCATATTCAACCGGTGAAATCTCTTCGACTGGCTCTTCAATCGGGGTTTGATCAAACGAAGGAATCGAAGCAATTTCCAGCGTTGGCGGAAGTTCGGGTTGGGTTGGTGGAGTTGTTTCGGGGGCCGCCCAGATTGGTTCGGTTGAGAGCGGCGAAAATGCAACCGGGGCTTCGAGTCCTGAGGGAATGACCACGGGTTGGGCTTCGGCCATCGGCTTTGGGATGGAAGAAACAACCGCCGCTTCCGTACCTGGCAAGGCAGTTGTTTCGACGACACTTGGGTCAAAAACTCCCTGAACCGTAGCCGTTGACGCTGCCACATCGGCGAAAGTATCCAGCAACGGATCACGCACCGACTCATAACTGACCGCCGTATCAAGGTAATCCAACTCCAGCGGAGACTGCATATCCACCGATTGGTAGGAAACTACATCATCGGCGTGGAGAGAGGAGGGCGACGGGACAGTCGGCGGGGCTTTGACCGTTTCAAACTGGCTGGCACTGGGTTCCGGGTACGCCACCCGAGGAGGCTGAGCCAACGTGGGAACATCAAGCACGGGCAGCACAGCTTCACTCCGGGCAGGTGGCGCCGGCGCCGGGGTTGGGGTTAATGGTTCCAAATCCGGATGCTTCCCATCATCAATATGACCCCGTTCGACTGGTCCCAGTGGGGCAAGCGGCTCCATTCCAAACGGGGTTGTCACCACTGGTGGTGGGGCAGCCGGTGTCCCGGCATCAAACGAAAACCCAATTGGTTCCTGTTGGAGCGCAGAAGGTGACGAAGTTCCAAAAGGTTTGGTGGCAATCGGCGGTTCCTGCCCAAGTTGAAAGCCTGAATCCACAATGGGGGCTGGGGGCACCGTGATTGGGGGTGGCGCCACAGGAACAGGTGGTGGCGCAAAAACAGCCGGCGGCACAACAGCCGGCGGGGCAGGATAAATCGGTTTCGGTGCTTCCACTGGCGCATAGGGGTTGACCACTGGCGGCGGTGGTGGCGGTGGAGGTGGCGTAAAAACAGCCTTTGGCGGTTCGATCTGGTCAAGCAATTTTTTGACGGTTGCCACCAGCGCACGTGATTCAAACGGTTTGGTCAAATGACCATCGGCTCGAACGCGCGCGGCTTCATTTTTATCAAATGGCTCGAAGGCGCCCACCAGCAACAAAACCGGAATCCGATTGAATTCCGGGTGGTCCTTAATGTACCCGCAAACTTCGTACCCGTTCCGACCGGGCATAAAAATGTCGGCTAATACCAAATCGGGGCGCACATCTTCAAGCTTATGAATGGCTAATTCCCCATTCCCTACGGTTACGACATCGATCCCTTCGTCAGAAAAGGTCAAATTGACGACCTTCTGGATGGTGATACTGTCGTCGGCGAGCAGGATTTTCCGTCCCATCCGAGACCTCCACGGTAAATGAATGAAAACTTTGGCTGATTGCGACCCAGGTATAGAGAGATGAGCGGGTTGAAAAGCGGCCTAACGCTAGCACCGATACGGTGAGACTGTCAAGGTAGGGCCCAGTGCAAGTATCTGCAAAGTCAAGGCTTTTGCTGGATTATGGATGGGGTTCACCAAAATGATGACAGCACATTTCATCCGTTTTTCCATCAGCTTGCCATTGTTTCCCTGGGGAAGAACAGTGTAAAGTCACGTATCTCTCTGCAGGGCAACTGTCAATTCGGTTCCCACACACCTATTCCCGGTTACACTCAAAATACAATTTATGACAACCGAACAACCACAGCGCCTGCGGCTGCTTTCCGGGGTTCAACCTTCCGGAAAACTGCACATTGGCAATTATTTTGGAGCAATTCAACAACACATCAAATATCAGGACCAGGGTGAAGCCTATTACTTCATCGCTGATTTTCATGCCCTGACCACGGTAAATGATGCGGCCACTTTACGCAATTACATCCAGGATGTGGCGCTGAGCTATCTGGCGCTCGGCATGGATCCCCAAAAAGCTGTTTTCTTCCGTCAGTCAGATGTGCCGCAAGTGACGGAACTGGCCTGGATTCTGTCCACAGTGACCGGAATGGGCTTACTTGAACGTGCCCATGCCTATAAAGACAAAGTCGCCCGTGGCATTCCAGCCAAAGTCGGGTTGTTTTACTACCCGGTTCTGATGGCGGCGGATATCCTGATCTACCACCCAACTCACGTTCCAGTCGGCGCGGATCAGGCACAGCATGTTGAAATGACCCGTGACATGGCCGGATACTTCAACTCAATTTATGGCGAGGTCCTGGCCATGCCGGAATGTCTGGTCAACGAAGCCACCAAAATTGTTCCCGGCACCGACGGCCAGAAGATGAGCAAGTCCTACAACAACACGATTGAAATTTTCGCCGAAGGATCCGCGCTCAAGAAATCAGTGATGGGCATCGTTACCGATTCCACTCCCATCGAAGCCCCGAAAGATCCAGAAACGAATTCCATTTATCAACTGTACTCGCTGGTCGCCACCCCTGAAGAAGCAGCCGACATGGCTGAAAAGTTCCGCGCTGGTGGGTATGGCTACGGGACAGCCAAAAAAACGCTTCTCGAAAAACTCGACGCCTATTTTGCACCGGCCCGCGCCAGACGCAAGGAACTGGAACAAAACCTCGATTTTGTGAACCAGGTATTGCGCGATGGTGCCGAGCGCGCCGCAGTTGCCGCCGAAGCAACCATGAAACAGGTTCGCCAGGCGTGTGGACTGACTTGTTAGTAGCTAGTGGTTAGTGGTTGGTGGTTAGGATGCGAATGAAGGGTTGAAAAAAGAGCGGTTTTGAGTCCAGCTCTTGGGCTCAAAACCAAGATTCAACACCAAATCCTCGCTGTAGTACTAACCACTAACCACTAACTACTAACCACTCAAATTCTTCCTTGAAAGCTGAGGGACCTTATGTTGAAAAAAACCCGATTGATCAATCCAGGGCGCGTCTTTTTAGCAGTGGGATTTAGCGTGTGTTTGTTTTCAAACACTGTATGGGCGCAACAACAGGGGTACCCAAACACGACGACCCCGCAACCACTCGCCTCTGGTGAAAATGTCCAGGGTGTTGTTCTGACACCTCCGAGCCTGCTGGATCTGGTCAGCAGTCGAATCAGTGAATATTCCCGTACAGACCTGGCTCACGGTTTATACTTTGAGACCCTGGACGGAAAGTCGGTGCTTGAAACCAATCCTGACGCGGCCTACAACCCGGCATCGGTCACCAAAGTCATGACCACCCTGGCCGTGCTCGAACGCTATAGCCCAAACTATCGGTATACCACCCGCTTGAGCTATACCGGCAGCATTGACCGGGAACGCCAAACCCTGGTCGGGGATCTGGTGATTGAAAGCAATTATGACCCGACACTCAACTATGACAGTCTGTTCTATATTGTTGAAAAATTGAATGAAGCCGGAATCTCAACCATTGAAGGCAATCTTCTGGTCAGCAGCGGCCTGGTGCTCAATTTGAAGAAAAGCGGTGTGTCCGCCGGCAATGAAATCCTCACCACGATGGATAAAGCCCGTTGGACCCGGACCAGTGAAAATGCCTGGAAATACTATTTGCAAGCAAAAATCGCCGCGAAGATGAAAATTGATTCAACTGAGTTTCGCGGCGTGACCTTCGTTTCGGGCAAAGTGCTCGCCGATGATGTCAGTCAGCCACGCAAACGATTGCTTGAATACCATTCGGCGCCAATTCTGAAAATCATCAAGGTCATGAATGCCTACAGCAACAATGACATGGCTCACCTGCTCGGACGACTGGTGGGTGGTCCATCGGGAGTTCAGGATTTTATGATTCGGCGGGTCAAACTGTTCCCTGGGGAAATCCGGTTGGAATCCACCTCAGGTCTGGGCAACAACGCGATCACCCCACGCGGCACGGTCAAGTTGATGCGCTATGCCCACAACTGGTGTGAACGCAATCGAATTGCAATGACTGACCTGATGCCCATTGGCGGGGTTGATAATGGAACGCTGGCGGATCGCTTCAGACGATCAGACCTCGTTGGCAGCGTCGTGGCCAAAACCGGAACACTTTCCAATGTGAGCGCGCTGGCTGGCGTGATGTACACCAAAGCGCGGGGGCCGGTTTTCTTTGCCATTCTGGAGCGTGGCTATCCTGGCTCAATGCGCCGGTTGCAGGAAGAAATCATTAGCCTGGTGGCCAATGACAGCGGTGGCGGCCTTGGAATTGCCTATGGTTCGGAAATGGGTGTGTCCCTCGTGGAAGATGCACGAGTCTACATTCTGCGTGAAGAAACCAGCCGGAATTAACTAAAGTCAGTACCACCTGCGTCAACGGGCGGGTTCCAATGCTACCCACCCGCTGACGCAGGTGGTACTGACAGCGGTCATCGTACGTCCGGCAGGACAAACGGCCCCAGGTGTGAGCCAGGGTTGTTGAGCGTGGTCCGCAAGGCAAGTTCCAAAGCTGAGCGGGTATCTTCAGGCGTGATGACGGCGTCGGCAAACCCGCGTGCGGCGGCAAATTTGGCATCCAACTGCTCTTCATAGGTTGCCCGCACTTTTTCCATTTCAGCTTTCAATGCTTCGTCGGGTTCTTTCCCTTCTTTCTTGATCTTGTCGAGTTGCGCTGAAAAGAGCGCCATCACAGCAGAATCTCCTTCCATGACACCCATCCGACCAGTTGGCCACGAGAAAATAAAATCGGGATCAAACCCCTGGCCCGCCATTGCGTAGTACCCGGCCCCGGAAGCATGGTTGACCGTCAGCACCAGCCGTGGAACAGTTGCCGTGGCCATAGCTTCAACAAAATGCGCGCCAGCCCGAATAATTCCAGATTGCTCGGCATCCGTCCCGACCATAAACCCTGACACATCCTGGACAAAAAGCAGCGGCGTTCGATGGCGATTGCAGGTTTCAATGAAATAAGCGATTTTTTCGGCGCTTTCGCGATAGATAATCCCTCCAAACCGGGGCGGTTTACCTTTGGCGCCTTTGATCAATCCACGCTGGTTGGTGATTAACCCAACCGGGAGCCCTCGCAATCGAACGTGGGCACATATCACCTCTTTGGCAAAATCCGCCTGAAATTCCTCAAAACTATCGGCATCCACCAGACAATCAAGCACTTCGCGAATGTCATAAGGCAGCTTGTGGTCATTTGGAATGATTTGATAGAGATCGGTTTCAGCGCGTTTTGGTGACCGTGATTCAACCAGCGTTACATCTGAAACGGGCCGGGGCGGCAATTCCAGAACCAGTTTGCGAAGGCGTTCAAGGCAGGCTTCATCGTTGGGTTCGCGATAATGAGCCACACCCGAAATTTCATTGTGCATGCGGGCGCCGCCAAGCGTTTCAGCATCCACGACTTGTCCGGTCGCGCCCTTGACCAGATTTGGGCCGCCAAGTCCCATAAAGCTCGTGCCTTCAACCATCACAATCACATCTGAAAGGGCTGGCAGATAGGCACCACCCGCGACGCACTGTCCCATCACGGCAGCCAGTTGAGGCACTTTCAAGTGGCGACGCATAATTGAGTTGTAATGGAAAATGCGTGCCGCTCCATACTGGCCAGGAAAGACGCCACCCTGATATGGCAGGTTGACCCCAGCCGAATCAACGAGATAGATAATCGGGACCCGTGAGCGCATGGCAATTTCCTGCGCCCGGAGCATCTTGGTAATGGTTTCCGGCCACCAGGCGCCGGCTTTGACCGTGGCATCATTGGCAACCACAACGACTTCGCGGCCACAACACCAGCCAATGCCGGTAATGACGCCGACGCCTGGTGCTTGCCCGTCATACTGGTCATAAGCCATTAACAACCCGATTTCCTGAAAGTAGGTATTCGGGTCAAGCAGTTTGGTTACCCGTTCGCGGGCAGTCAATTTGCCCTGGTTGTGTTGTTGTTCGATTTTTTTGGGACCTCCACCCAGTCGAAGTCTGGCTTCGAGGGTGCGGAGTTCATCAGTTAATTTCTGAAAATGAGTGCGTTGGTCGGTATTTTCTGAAGAAGACATATAAATTTTGGCTTTCAGGGTTGGATTCCAATCTGGGGCTGAAGACTTCGGGCTGAAAACTTCGGGCTTGGGGCTTGGGGCTGAAGACATCCTTTCACGTGTGGGTTTTTGGCTTGCACCTCGAAGAGTTGCAGGTCGGATAGCCGGTCGGTTGGCCGCTTTGGGCCTACCACCGGATCCGGTGACCCTTCTTTTTCCGCGCGTGAGCCGCGCCCTGCAGGGCGCGGCTCACGCGCGGGGAGGGATAGGGAAACGACCTTTTTTCCCGGTGGTAGCTCCCAAAACCTCGCAACCAACCGGCTATCCGAACGGCAGCCCTTCGGGATGCTCAAAACAGGTTCATTGCCTCGTCCCAGCCGGAGTTCATTAAAAAATCTACACCTGAAAAGAATGTCTTCAGCTCGATGTCTTCAGCCCTGATTGATATTACTCATACCGAAGTGCTTCAGATGGGTCAAGGCGTGCAGCGCGCATCGCTGGCCAAAGCCCAAATAAAATTCCCACCGCAACCGAAATGCCAAACCCAATCACCACTGCCCAGAGTGGAACCACTGACGGTACGGTGGGCATAAAGATATTCAGCCCAAGGCTGACGGCAAAGCCAAGGAGAATTCCAATCCCGCCGCCAGTCACTGTGAGTGAAACAGCTTCGATCAAAAACTGGGATAAAATATCCAGTTTGCGAGCTCCAATAGCCCGACGGACTCCGATTTCACGCGTGCGTTCAGTCACTGAAACCAGCATGATGTTCATCACGCCGACGCCTCCGACCAGAAGTCCCGCCCCGGAAATCGGCACCACGATCAGTCCGAGAATGGTGGTGATGTTATCGAAGGTTGAAAAAATGGCGTCAGGTGTGTTGAGACCAAAATTGTCAGGTTGATCATACCGGACGGCACGACGGCGGCGCATCAACTCGGTAATTTCATCCCTCATCTTTTCCAGTTTGCCATCCTGGGCACAGGCAATAACGGTAATTCCACGATCTCTTAAAACATCAGCGTACCGTTTGGCCAGACTGTCATAAGGAATCAAAAGCTGGCGGTCCTCCGCTGTATCACCAAAAATGCCCGTTGGGCCTTTCTCAACCACACCAATCACTCGATACACCTGCCCCTCGACCTCAATTTCTTTTTCCAATGGTGACTCAGTTCCAAACAGTGTATCGGCAATGGCTGGACCAATCACAACCACATTCAATTTGTGCTCGACTTCCTGTGGCGTAAAAAACCGCCCGCTCCGCAAATCGGTCCGACGCACAGTAGGATAATTGGCCCAAACCCCAAAAATGATTGGGCGGATGGCTTCCTGCCCGCGATATTTCACACCGAGCTGCGTGGCACTGGGGCCAAAACTTCCAATGACCAGTTGCGGGCTGGCAGCCTTTACCGAAGGAAGCTCATTGACAGCCACGGCATCCTCTAATGTCAATGGTTTGCGTCTGCGTTCTTCGGGAGTTGGTCGGCTGAATCGCGGGCCGATGTTGGTGTTTTTGCTGACATAAATTACATTGGGGCCAGTTTGATCCGCCAATTCCTGAGTCCGCACGCGGAGCCCAGTCAAAACCGAAGACACGGCAATCACGGTTGCCGTCCCCACGACAACCCCCAACACGGTCAGGAGCGACCGTAATTTGTTTGAGAAGATCGTCGAAATGGCCAGGAGCAGGTTTTCCAGAAATGCGTGCATAGAAAGTCAGTACCACCTGCGTGAGCAGGTGGCGGGTTTATTCGGATCTGAGAGCCTGAATGGGATCAAGTTTCGCAGCTCGATTGGCTGGGAAAATTCCAAAAAACAACCCCACCGCAATTGACACAATAAGTGCTGTCAGAACGGCCCACACCGGCATGTGAACTGGAATTCCAAGATAAAGCGAGAGCACTTCGACCAGAAAAAAGGCCAGCACCACACCACTCATTCCACCAAATCCAGAGAGTAAAATTGACTCAGCTAAAAACTGAGCCAGGATATCACGTCGCCGGGCACCCATACTTTTGCGAATCCCGATTTCGCGGGTTCGTTCGGTGACCGATACCAGCATGATGTTCATAATCACAATGCCACCGACCACCAGTGAAATACTGGTAATCGGCAAGGCAACCGCCGCCACGGCACCAGTAATGCTATTGAGAAAAGCCTGGGTCGCTTCGTCGTTGACGATACTAAAGTCATCTTCTTCCGACAGCCCCAGATGATGACGGGTGCGCATGACAACCCGCATCTGGTCTTCGACTTTTAAAGGATCGGCCTTCGCTTCAGGTTTAACATAAAGGATGAGTGATCGGCGTGATCCAAATTGTTTGAGGTAGGAGGAAAGTGGAATCTGAATGAAATTATCCTGTGATTGACCGAGAAAAACACCCAGGGGACGTGCGACGCCAATCACGGTATACAGCGAATTCCCAACCCGAATTTCGCGCCCAAGCGGATTTCCGGTCGGAAACAATCCTTTGACGATATCCTGTCCAAGAAAGCAGACTGGCCGCCGGTTTTCATCGTCGAAAGGTAAAAAATACCGTCCGGTTTCCACATCAATTTTTGAAAGCAGTTCAAAGTTGTGGGTGACTCCCTGAATACCAACCCCGGTCAATTCAGTATTGCCATAGCGGACTGGCGCGCTGGTTCCATCCTGGGCACCGACAGCCAGGACATCCGTTAGCTGTTCACTGAGCGCCCGCAAATCATCAAGTTTCAGATCCGGATTGCGGTTAAAAGCTTTCAAGAACCTGTCAAAGTTGCCAAACCCCTGAAAGCTGGCCTTCTCAATGCGCAAGGCCCCGGCCCCAAGGGAGGAAATACTCTGCGAAACATACACATTGGCGCCTTCGATCACGGTTGCCACCAGCGTGACCACGGCCACGCCGATGATAATGCCCAGAAGTGTTAAAAACGAACGGAGCTTATTCGACTGAATCGCATTCCAGGCAATGCGTACTGCTTCGATCCAATTCATGGGTAAAGACTGCACTTTTCGGAAATTGGGGTGGCCTGTAAGGCTATCCGGAAATGCCGGCGCAAGCAACCTGAAGGAAGAGGAAGGAGCGAAGTAGTGAGTACTCCGTTGCGGAAAGGTCACTTGAGCTTGACAACCCCCGCCCGGAGGGCGATGGAGAGTAGCCGGTGGTCGCGCAGCTTTGGGCGCTACCACCGGTTCACTGCCCAGCCCCGTCTCGCGCCCGGATGGGCGCTGGAAGATTGGTTCGGTCTGGCATCGCAGCATTCACTGACCCGCTTGAAACTTTGGTCCAGCGCCCATCCGGGCGCAAACCATGCTGTGCCCATATTCCGGTGGGTGCGCCTCAAAGCAGGCTTCCCACCGGCTACTTTCCGGCGCCCATCCGGGCGAAAACCGACCTTTCCGCAACGGAGGTAGTGAGTAGTGAAGTAGTGAAGTAGTTCAGCCTTGATTCCTGGTTCTAGTCTGTCTACTCCTAAAACTCTGTGATTTTGACTATTTCGCTATTTCGCCACTTCGCTATTTCACTTTCCTATCTAATTCGCTATTTGCTTGATTTCTCTGAAAAAGCACCCTATAGAGTGATGTCATGGCTGAGTCTTCCTCACTTCCTTCCAATACAACTTTTGGGCTCATCGCCGGCAATGGCCAGTTTCCGTTTTTGGTCCTGGAGGGCGCACGTGTGCAAGGTGTGGAGATAGTGGTGGCCGCGATTAAAGAAGAGACTTTTCCGGACATCACCAACCACACACAGCGCATTGAATGGCTGGGAATTGGGCAACTTGGCAAATTGATTCGATTTTTTAAACGTGAAGGGGTCACGCATGCGTTGATGGCTGGTCAGGTCAAACACAAGCAAATCTTCAGTTCCAGTTTGCCGGATTTGCGAATGCTGATGATGCTGGCCCGGCTCACGATGAAAAACACGGACTCACTCCTTGGGGCCGTGGCGGGCGAACTGGAGGCTGAAGGCATCCGCCTGATTGACTCCACCTATTTTGTGAAACACCTGCTGCCGCCACCTGGAACGCTGACTCGCCGCTTACCAAATCAAAAAGAGAAGGCAGATCTCGCCTATGGGCTGCAGGTGGCCCGCGAGATTGCCCGCCTTGATCTTGGTCAAACGATTGTGGTGAGCAATTGCGCGGTGGTGGCGATTGAAGCCATGGAAGGCACGGATGCCACGATCTTACGCGCTGGTGAACTTGCCAACGGTCGCCCATTGACCGTGATCAAGGTGGCGAAACCAAATCAGGATATGCGCTTTGACGTTCCAGTCATTGGACTGCCGACGATTGAAACCCTCAAGCGCGCGGGTGCCACGGCCCTCACGGTCACGGCTGGAAAAACACTTCTTTTTGATAAAGATGAAATGCTCAATCTGGCAAATCGGTATAAGATCACCATCACCGCCCATGAAGAGTGAAATAGCAAAATAGTCAAAACCATAGAGTTAAGGGAGTCGGATGGAAACATCATACCACCAGGGTTCGGGGTTCAGGGCCAAATAGTCCACGTTGAATGGTACCCGCCAGTTCCCCAGTCTTCATCTTGTGTGGGATCAGTCGCTTCATCGCCGAAACCCTGCTAATCCCCCCGGATTTTGTGGGGTAAGCTCAAAAATGAATCCAAAAGCCCTAAAAATGGCCTGTTTTGAGCTGTTTTACCTGTCACCCACAAAAATGTGGTTTAGCTAAGTCCTTTGTTTTCAACACAAGACTAATCACCCCACAAAATCCGGGGGGATTAGAAACCCTGAACCCTGAACCCTGAACCCGATTTCAGTGGGATTTTATTTTCTTCTGGGTCCCTAAGGAGTTGACAGACTGCAGCTGGGAGCCACGACTTCGCGACTTCGCGACTTCGCGACTTCACTCATTCACGACTTCACTCATTCACGACTGCCTATGCCCACACCTTCGCCGTCACCAGCCGTCCCCTATACCCTCCAATATGCCTGCATTTGCGACCGTGGGTTACGCCGCAGTGCCAACCAGGATCGTGCCTGGGCAAACCTGGATCACCGGGTATTTGCGGTCTGTGATGGAGTTGGGGGCAGCCAGGGCGGTGAGATTGCCAGTCAGACGGCAATCGAGACCCTGCAGGATGCGTTTTATACGCCTGACAATAATCCGCCCTTGATCCGGCTGGAACGGGCGGTGTATTACGCCAATCGCGACATTTTTGAAATGGCGGCCCGTGATGTGCATCTGGCCGGAATGGCAACCACAATTGTGGCGCTCTATTTGGAAGGCACGACGGCTTACATCGGTCATGCTGGTGACAGTCGAATTTATCGCTTCTTTCAAGGAAAACTCACTCAGGAAACCGAAGATCACACTGAAGTCCAGGAAGCTGTTCGGCGCGGGTCATTGACGCCGGAAGAAGCCGTCCATGCGCGCGGGAAAAACGTCATTATGCGGGCGCTGGGAATCCAGCCTGAAATTGAACTTGAAACCCGAAGCTTCACGGTTGAAGTCGGCACCCGCTTCCTGCTGTGTAGCGATGGCATTACCCGCCACATCTCCAACGCCGAGATTGAAGAGCTCATGAAACGGATCGCGGACCCGCAGGTGCTGTGCGACGAATTTCACCGGATGTGTTATGCCCGTGGCGCGGATGATAACCTGACCGCACTGGTCGTCGCGCTCAACCCGCCGGGAGATTCAGGTGACGCTCAGTCTCCGACGCCGGTCAGCCTGGATTCAATTCCGTCCCTGGATCCAGTTCTGGTTCATTCCGGGGAACATAGTTTTTCAGCCGAGTTGCGCCGTAGCCGTGAGCACAGCACTCCTCCCCGCAGCTTTCCCCCAGAACGGGGAGCTGGCAAATCACATCCGTTTGAGGAACATCTGGCGGCCCAGAAAGCGGCGTTGAAACGGCGAATGATCGGCCTTGGCATCGGAATGATTGTGCTGGTTGGGCTGGCCTTTTGGGCTGGCCAGCAATCTCAGGCATTGATGCCCGCTCAACAACTCCCCCCAACTGATGCTCCAGGGAAAGACTTGTCCATAAATCCCTCCAATCAGGCACTGTTTGAAGCTGGTCAAAAAGCGATGACTGAATCCAAACCAAAAGCCGCGTATGATATCTTTGCCAAACTGGTAAATCGGGAACCAACCCGTGCTGAATATCATTACTGGCTTGGGCGTGCCGCTTTAGCCAATCAACAACCCCAGGAAGCAGGGAAATCCCTTGAAAAGGCAATCCAATTGGATTCAAAATTGGCTGATGCCTATCTCTACCTTGCTGCCGCCCGTCGGATGAGTGGAAACCTGACTGGCAGCGAAGCCGCACTCAAAGAATTCGAAAAACGACATCAGCCGGCACCTTCCCACTAAGGGAGTCGGATGGAAATATCATACCGCCAGGGTTCAGGGTTTCGGGGTTTCGGGGTTTCGGGGCCAGATACTCCACGTTGAATGGTACCCGCCAGTTCCCCAGTCTTCATCTTGAGTGGGATCAGTCAATTCATCGCCGAAACCCTGAACCCTGAACCCTGAACCCTGAACCTCGAACCCTGAACTCATGAATGACAACGCCAACAAGAGCAATGGTGAAATTTTGATCGTTGACGACAACCCGATTAACCTCGATTTGTTATCCGGGTTGCTGCGCGAGCATAACTATCGAGTCCGGGCGGCAATCAATGGACGTCGGGCCCTGACAGCAATCCGATCTTGCCTGCCGGATCTGGTGATGCTCGACATCACCATGCCGGAAATGGATGGTTATGAAGTGTGCCGCCAGATCAAAGCTGATGAATTAACTCGCGATATCCCGGTGATTTTTATCAGCGCGCTGGATGAAGTGATTGATAAAGTGCGGGCGTTTGAAATTGGCGGGGTTGACTATGTCACCAAACCTTTTCAATTTGGCGAAGTTCTGGTCCGAATTGAAAACCAGCTCAAAATCTCGCGGCTGCAAAAGGAAATGGAGCGCAAGAACCTGGAACTCCAGCAATCCTATATGCAGCTTGAACGGGCCAACCGGATGCTCAAAGCCCTGTCTTACCTGGATGCACTGACCGGAATTGCCAATCGTCGCCATTTCGACGAAGCCCTTGACCAGGAGTGGCGGCGCGCAACCCGAACCAATGCCCCGCTGTCATTGGTGATGATTGATATTGATTTCTTCAAAGCTTTTAATGATTTTTATGGTCACCAGGGTGGTGACGAATGCCTGAAACAGGTGGCGCAAGTCCTCAGCAATACCTTAAAACGGGCTGGTGACCTGGCCGCCCGGTATGGCGGCGAAGAGTTTGCCGTCGTTTTGCCCGGTACCGAGGCTGAAGGCGCCGCCATTCTGGCCGATGAACTCAGAGCCAAGGTCGAGAGCCTCAGTCTGGAGCATCATCGCGCCCCGTCCCAAATCGTGACCATTAGTTTAGGCGTGGCCACCGCCATCCCGAAAGAAGGAATCTCACCAGAAAGCTTGATTGCCATTGCGGACCGGGCCCTGTATCGCTCGAAAAAAGATGGCCGGAATCGGGTGAGTATCTTTGACGAAGCCATTGACGGCCCCGTTGGCGACAAGGGGACTGAGTGACAAGGGGACGGGGTGACAAGGGGACGGGAGATCAGGCATCCCCTTCGGGGATCAACCACTGTCATTTCTCAACCGTCATTCAAAATTTGAGCGAATCACACGCTTCTTTCTTCCTTCTCCATTGTGGAAAGGTCGGTTTTCGCCCGGATGGGCGGTGGAAAGTAGCCGGTGGGCAGCCTGCTTTGAGGCGCACCCACCGGAATACAAGCCCAGGCACGTTCGCGCCCGGTAGGGCGCTGGATCAAAATCTCAACGGGTTTACAGAATTGAGAATATCTGACCGACACAATTTTCCAGCGCCCGTCCGGGCGCGAACAGAATTGGACCGAAGATCCGGTGGTGTGCCCAAAGCGGCAAACCACCGGCTACTTTCCGTCGCCCATCCGGGCGGAAACTGTCAAGCTCAAGCAACCTTTCCGCAACGGAGTTTCTTCCTTCTCGATTCTTCATTTTTCCTTCTCAATTCTTCATTATGTCTGATTCGCTTCCTGGTAAATTTCTGACGGCTGAATGGCGGTACCTGCTGATGTTGAATTATGAAATCAACCCGGCGGTACTGGCCCCCTATGTTCCCAAAGGAACGGAAATTGACTTCTGGGATGGCCGCACCTTCGTCAGCCTGGTTGGGTTTATGTTTTTGAACACCAAAGTCCTGGGCATCCCCATCCCATTTCATCGCAATTTCGAAGAAGTCAATTTACGCTTCTATGTGCGGTACAAGGGACCTGAAGGCTGGCGGCGTGGAGTTGCCTTCATCAAGGAAATTGTGCCCCGTTTTGCCATCGCGGCGGTGGCACGCGGGGTGTACAACGAAAACTATGTTTCGCTCCCAATGCGACACACGCTTGACCGCGAAGGCGATATTTTCCCAACCACTGGCGGCACGGTTGAGTATGGCTGGCGGTTTCAAGGCGAGTGGCATTCGATGAAAGCGATTGCCAGCGGGCCTCCGAGTCCATTGCAAGCCGGGTCCGAAGCTGAATTTATTACCGAACACTATTGGGGATATGCCGCCCAGATTGACGGCGGCTGTGTTGAATATCGGGTTGAGCATCCGCCCTGGCAGGTGTGGTCGGTTCGTGGATGGAATCTGGTGTGCGATGCGGTGGCGCTGTATGGGCCAGAGTTCGGTCAGGTTTTGACCCAACCGCCGAGTTCGGCGTTTCTGGCGGCAGGTTCAGAAGTGACGGTGAGGAAAGGAATCCGGCTGTATTGAAGCTCAGGACGAGCAAGAGTGGGGATTGAAAGTGGTAGGACTTGCAAATGAAGTCAAAATGAGGCCGTCATAAATAATTAGGAATTATGAATTGTGAATTATGAACAAAGTATCGAGTTGAATCAGAAACGCTGAGTTGTTTCCTCATTCATCCCTCATAATTCATCCCTCATAATTTGGTATCGGTCACAAGCAAAAACAACTTTCAATACAGCCGGACAAAATGAAGGTAAGACGAACTTTCGCGCACTATCCTGGTTGCACCATTGTGAAATCAGGTCTTCGGATGAGAAAAAGGGAAGGAATTGAGAGAGTTGTATTTTCCCGCAACCCTGAACCCTGAACCCTCAATGGTATTCCAAATGTCGAGATGTTATCGTTTTGGAGAGGTGACAGTATATCCAGTCTGAGGCTTTCGAACTGATCGCCCATGCTGAAGGACTTCGACCTTAATTTTTTGCCGTCCAAATTTTACTGCCTCAGCTTTGGATGGCACGAACACATCTATTTTATTCCCCTTGATTTTACTGCCGGTATCGGCGACGTGGTAAATGCCGGAATATTTCCCGGCGTGGATCTTCACCACAGACCCAAGTGGCAGGACTCGAACATCCGCGGCAATCATTCCACGTTCAGTTGGTTTTCCTGACGCCGTCCGCCCTTTTAAGCAATAGGCCGTGGCGGTGTAGGAATCAGCCGGCTGTGGAATCAGTGAATTGGTGTTCAAGGTATTTGAAGACTTGCGGTTTTGGTTGGCAGAAGCGCCAGTGTTTCGGTTGGTGGTTTGAGACGGATTTTTGCTGTTTTTGCCCTGCTTTTGACCAAGTGCGGTCACATACCCAGAGCCAAGTGCAGCCAGCGCCAAAATCACCACGGCGGAGATAACTCGCGTTACCTTTGAGGTGGGAAGTTGGTTTGTTACCCGTGGTTCAAATCGTCCCATTGAAATACCTCCTTGTCTGCCTTAGCCAATATCCCATATCGGCATAGCATCGTGATCACCATAAGCCTGCTTCTTCTACCGCTGGCTTCCAATCAGATTGGGTTCATCGGCACACATCATCACAAAACATCCAGAAATCGGGTGTTCCATCATGTGTATTGAGAAGTTTTATGCTTACAGCTTGAGTGGTCGAATAGGATATGTGCGAAAGTCCAGGCATTATAGCAGACGTGTCAAGTATCGCTTCTCGGGGTGGTTTGGGGGGAGGGGGTTAATTTCCAGCCGAAATACATTGAAGCCAACAGGATACCGGCTGAAACCAGACAGGCCAACACCGCTAAAACGTCTCCATGTGCGGCATAAAATGTGAGTCTTTCGGACTCAAAGCCGTAGCGAACTGGCCAGACCTTTACGGTGGCTTCTTCCTGCTTTGTCCGGTCAGCCACTTCGCCGGTTGCCAGGATAAAAACACTGATTCCGGTGTTGGTTACGCGCACGGTATCAAGCTGATTTTCGACGGCTCGGATCACCAGATGACGGTAGTGCTGCTCCGTACCGTGTGTTTTTCCAAACCAGCCATCATTGGCAATGTTGATGAGCGCCCCGGCGCCTTGCCGGCGAAAGGAGGTGTCGAGATCAGGAAAGACCGCTTCGAAACAGATTGTGGTGCCAAAGATTTTCCCTCTGAATTGGGTTGGAACAGGGTGACTGGCCGGAATGGCATCCAGAGCCAGCGGGGTAAACCCAACCTGCTCAAACAGGCTGCGGAGCGGCATGTATTCGCCAAAAGGCAGCAAATGGACCTTGGTATATTCGCTCGTCACGGCACCGGTTGGATCAACCACCGCCGCAATGTTGGTAAACTTTCCACCAGCGGCGCTTCGAACACTGTTAAACAACACACCTGCCTGTTGCTCGGCAGCCAGATGCTGAATGGCTTTCAGTTCAAAGGATTCAGAATCATTTAAGAGAAAACTGGACTGGGATTCCGGCCACACAATCAACCGGGTCGGAGATGCCACCTGCTTCATTCCCTGGCGGGAAAGATCTATCTGGCGTTGAAACGCCTGGGTAAACTCAGCATCAGAGTTGAATAAAACCGGCACCATCGGCTGGACCGCCACAATGTCAACCGGTTCGCGTGTCTGCCGGAGACGATGTGTTGCCTCGATTGTGTTTTGACCATCAACCCATATCAGGCCAATCGTGCCCACCGCGCAGATAGTTGCGATCACAGCCTGACGTCGCCCCTGTAATGCCCACCAGCCAAGCGCGGCACAGGCCACCAGCCCAAAACTCAGTCCATAAATCCCGGTAAAGCGTGCCAATTGAATCAAGGTGGGTTGTAACGCGAGCGTGTACCCAAGCGAAATCCATCCCATATCAGCCAGGTGAATGCGCAGATACTCGCCGGCAACCCACATCCAGGGTGCTGCCACGAGCCCCAACCAGGGCCGAAAGCGACTGGCGATGGCCACACCACCGGCAAACAATCCCGTAAAAAACCCAAGGATCGCAGCAATGACGAGTGTCAACCCGTGAGCCGCCAGAACAGGGATTCCGCCGTACACAATCATCGAATGCGAAATCCACCAGCATCCGCCGTAGTACACCCCCGTTCCGGCAATCCATCCGGCAAAAAAGCACGGCACGGGTTTTTGCGTGATCTGGGCGGCCCCAATCAAGGGCAAAGTTGCGATAACCGCCAGCCACCACACATCAAATGGAGGAAAACTCAAAACCAAAAGGCAGGCGCTCACGACGCCTGCCCCTAAAGCCAGTGCTAGTGGATGGGTCACCATCCAGTTGCGAAGTGTGGACAGTTCAATCATTGGTTGGGGTTCGAGGTTTGGGGTTCAGGGGTCAGGGTTCAGGGTCTTGTCATTCCCCAAATTGTTCCAGGTGAGGATTCCTCGGCTCACATAGAGGGAAAACCACACCGGTAACTCAACCTATCGCACCCGGAATCAATCATCTCACCACA